>NZ_AEAA01000001.1:0-1668 GCF_000179335.1 Peptoniphilus sp. oral taxon 836 str. F0141 | reverse complement strand
TCTACCAAAACATCACAATAGCTTAAGAGTTTTTTCTTCAGTGGGTCAGCTTGTATTTGTTCGTAAGTGTAACCTGAATATATCCAAATAGATTTATGGCTTTTTTCTCTAATTTTTCCTACAATTTCTATTAAATCCTCAGTATTTTGAAAGGGCTCGCCACCTAAAATGGTAAGCCCCTTTATTTCTTCTAAATTCATATAGGAAATTATCTTTTTGGTTTCTTCATTGGTCCACAACTTACCATAGCTAAAATCTTGATACTCTTTATTGAAACATTGGGGGCATTTATGATTGCAACCAGTAACAAAAAAGCTACATCTTATTCCAGGTCCGTTTGCGACATCATATTTTCTTATTTGACCATATTTCATTATATATGAAGCACTCTATCTTTTATTTCCTTAGTTCTTCCTTCATTCCAGAAATTTTCGCCTAAATATCCGCAGGTTCTTCTTACTACAGTTAAAGTTGCACGGTCAGTGTTGCCACATTGTGGACATTGCCATTGACCATCTTCGTTTAATTTTATTTCTCCATCAAAACCACATTCTGCACAATAATCTGATTTAGTGTTAAATTCTGCATATTGGATATTATCATAAATATATCTTACAATTGTTTCCAAAGCTTCAAGGTTGTGTTCCATGTTTGGAATTTCTACATAGGATATGCAACCACCTGAAGATTTATCTTGGAATTTTGATTCGAAAGAAAATTTTTCAAAGGCAGAAATTTCTTCACGCACATCTACATGGAATGAGTTTGTATAGTAACCCTTGTCTGTAACATTTTCATAATTCCGAATCTTTTTCTATCTATTGAATTGAATCTGTTAGTTAAGGATTCAGCAGGAGTTGCGTATAGGGTAAATTTAATTCCATATTCTTTGGTCCATTTTTTTACTGCTGCGTTTAATGTATCCATAATTCTCATTGCAAAAGGATAGCCCTTAGCATCTGTATGGGATACGCCCTTAGTTAAATATGTCGCTTCATAAATTCCTATATATCCTAATGACACTGTTGAATATCCATCCAATAGAAGAGGAGCTATACTTTCATGCTTGCCAAGTCTTGCAATTGCTCCATGTTGCCAGTGGATTGGTGAAGAATCACTGGTTACTTTCTTTAAATGTTCGTATCTTAAAAGTCCAACTCTTTTTACAAGGTCTAGTCTTTTGTTTAAAATTTCAAAGAATTTATTTTCATCGCCATTTGCTAAAATTCCTATTTGTGGAAGATTAATTGTGCAAGCTCCCATATTGAAACGACCATCAAATTTGTATTTGCCTTTTTGGTCTTTGTATGGTGGTAAAAATGCCCTGCAGCCCATTGGTGAAAATACATTTCCTTCGTAATTTGAAGCCATTTTTTTAGCTGAAATGTAATCAGGATACATTCTTTTAGCTGTGCAACGGATAGCTAAACTTGTTAGATAATAATATTTTGAATCCTTGTGTATATTATTTTCATCTAGTACATATATTAATTTTGGAAAAGCTGGTGTTACATAAACTCCGGCGTCATTTTTAATTCCTTTAATTCTTTGTTTTAAAATTTCTTCAATAATAAGTGCAACTTCATTTTCATAAATATCGCCGTCTTTAATATGCATAAACAAGGTTACAAAGGGTGCTTCGTCCATTTGAAGTCATTAGAGTATTTA
>NZ_AEAA01000002.1:0-1496 GCF_000179335.1 Peptoniphilus sp. oral taxon 836 str. F0141 | reverse complement strand
ATTGTAATAGACTCCTCAAATTTAACTGCGGAAGAATCCATAGAAAAAATATTATCTTACATAAGGTGAAATATGTATAGGTTTTTAAAAATTATTTTATATGTTGTATTTAAACTACTTTATAGAGTTGAAATAGTTGGAATAGAAAATATACCCAAGGAAAATAATTTAATAGTAGCAGGCAATCACAAGAGCAATTTGGATCCAGTTTTTGTTTCTGTATTTTTTAAAAGACATATATATTGGATGGCAAAGAAAGAATTATTTAATAATAAATTATTCGGAGCATTTTTAAAAAAACTCGGAGCTTTTCCCGTTGCCAGAGAAGAAGTAGATATTAAAGCAATTAAAACTAGCCTTAGGCATATAAAAAACGGTCAAGTTTTAGGTATTTTTCCTGAGGGTACAAGAGTAAAGAAAAAAAATTTAGATATCATTAAACAGGGGACTGCTTTGATAGCACACAAATCTAAGGCTTTAATTCTTCCTTTATATATTGAAGGCAATTATATTCCATTTAAGAAAATGAAACTGATATATAGAAAACCTGTTGATTTATCTTCACTAGGAAAAATAAAAAATGAAGAATATGAATTAATATCAAAAGATATTATGAGAAGGGTTTATGGTGATAAAGAAATTGGAAATTTACCTAGCTGATTATGCTGGATTTTGTGGCGGTGTAAAAAGAGCATGTAAACTTGCTTTTGCTGCAGCTGATGAAGGCGTTTACTGTCTTGGAGATATAGTCCATAACGAAGTCGTAATAAATGATCTAAAAAGAAAAAAAAGTTAAGACAATTGAGAATACACAGGTATATAATTCTAAGGTAATTATTAGAAGCCATGGTGTACCCAAAGAAGATTTAGAAAAATTAAGATATAATAATAATGAAATAATTGATTGTGTTTGTCCAAAAGTTAAGAAAATATATAATATAGTGGAAAAATATTATAAAAAAGGTTATAATATTATAATTGTAGGTGATGAAAATCACCCTGAAGTTAAGGGAATAAATTCTTATTGCAATAACGAAGCTATAATATTTAATAAAGAAGAAGATTTGAAAGTACCTGTAGGTAAAACAATAGTGGTTGCTCAATCTACAAGTAATGAAAAAGTCTTTGATTATTTAACAAATCTTATAAAAAACATTTCAAAATCTGAAATTTTAGTTTATAATACTATATGTGATGCAACTTTTAATAGGCAAAATAGCATTAGAAAGCTTGCAAAAATTGTAGATGCTGTTATTGTATTGGGAGGAAAAAAATCTTCAAATACAAAAAAATTAGCAGAAGTAGCTAAGGAAAGTTGCAAAAATGTTTTTTTAATTCAGTCAATAAAAGATATTGATATAAATATATTAAAAAAATTTAATAAAATTGGTATTACCGCCGGGGCATCCACACCGGATAAGGTAATCAAGGAGGCTGTTAGTAGTATGGAAAATTTTGACAAAGGTGAGATGATGGAAGCCATAGATAATTCTTTC
>NZ_AEAA01000003.1:0-502 GCF_000179335.1 Peptoniphilus sp. oral taxon 836 str. F0141 | reverse complement strand
TGCAGCTAAGGCTGTAGGTAAAGTTTTACCTGAAGTAAATGGAATATTAACAGGTTTTGCAATCAGAGTTCCTGTTCCAACAGGTTCTTTAGTTGATGTAACTTTTGAACTTAAAAAAGAAGCCACTAAAGAAGAAATAAATGAAGCAATAAAAAAAGCATCAGAAAATGAAATGAAAGGCATCTTAGCTTATAGCGATGAAGAACTTGTTTCAACTGACATTATTGGTGATTCTCACTCTTCAATTTTTGATTCAAAACTTACTTTAGTTAACGGAAATATGGTAAAACTTGTTTCTTGGTATGATAATGAATGGGGTTATACTTCAAGAGTTATTGACCTTGTAGATAAAGTTTGTAAATCTTTATAATAAATAAAAATATCAATTTAGGCGAGGTTTAATCCTCGTCTATTTTCATTTAATATAAGTTTTCTAAAATTTTACAAAGAATATAAGTATAAGAAAAAAATTTCTGATAGTTTTTCTATATTTTAGAAAATT
>NZ_AEAA01000004.1:0-29966 GCF_000179335.1 Peptoniphilus sp. oral taxon 836 str. F0141 | reverse complement strand
AAAAGTTTTTTAAAGAGATATAACTGTCTTAGACAGCTTTTATAGTCTAACATTTATAAAATGATTTGTCAATGTTTTTTATAATAATTTTTGTCCAAACAAACTTTTAGCAATATCTATTGCAAGTACTGATGTTTGACTTTTTATATCCAATAAGGGATTAACTTCAACTAAATCTACACTTGTTATTAAATCGGATTTAGATAAAATTTCTGTCAATAGGAAAATTTCTCTTGGGGTTAGACCTCCGTTTTTTCTAGTTCCTGTACCAGGAGCATATATCGGATCCACAACATCTATATCTAAGCTTACGTGTATGTGGTTTGTTTTTTCATTTAAATATTTCAGTGCTTCTTTTGTAACTTTTCCTATAGAGTATTCATCTATTTCCTGTAAACTGAAGGCTTTTATGTTATAGTCTTTTAGTACTTGTCTTTCTTCCTTGTCTAAATCTCTTAAACCTATATATACTAAATTTTGGCTTTTTAAGAAATTTTTATTTTGTCCTATGTTCGATAATTCTTCGCATGCGAGTCCCATAATTGCAGATAAACTCATGCCATGAATATTTCCTGAAGGCGATATTTTTTCGTTATTTATATCACCGTGTGTGTCTATCCATATTACTCCTAAATCTGGATAATTGTTTAATGCAGCTTTTACTGAACCTATAGCTAATGAATGATCTCCTCCCAGTACTAGGGGTAAATTTTTATTTTTTATTATTTCATCCACTTTGTTATATAATTTTGTGCAGGATTCTTTTACTATCTGATAATTTTTTAAATTCTTAGGACCTATTTGGTCTTCGTAGCTATTTGATACTTCTATATCTCCTAAGTCTTTAATTTCCAAATCTAAACTTTTTAGCTCTCTAATAAGTCCATTTAGTCGCAAAGCGCTAGGTCCTAATCTAGCTCCTCTTATTGAAGCTCCCATATCTAATGGTAGCCCTATTATTGATATTTTTTTGTTCATAAGTACCTCTATTTTTCATTATATTTATTAGATTATATGATTATTACTTATTTAATGTCAATTATGTTTTCATAAAAAAAGATCGACATATTTTATGTCGACCAGCTATAAATAATCATTAAGATATTAATCTTACTTTGTAGTTTAGTGATTCTATCATTTTTTTATCATCATTTATTGTAACACCATGTGTTGTTAACATATCTCCTGTTATGGCAGCATTGGCTCCAGCTTCAAATGCACTTTTGCCAAGTCCAGCCATATTTGCACGACCACCTGCCAATCTTAGGGTGGCATCAGGTATTACAAACCTAAAAACAGCTATAGTTCTATTTATTTCTTCTTCTGATAAAATTTCATTATTTTCTAAAGGAGTGTGAGGTATTGGGTTTAAAACATTAACAGGTATTGAATTAACTTCTAGTTCTTTTAATTGATATATCATGTCGAGCCTATCTTCTCGTGATTCTCCCAATCCAATTATTCCACCGCTGCATATTTCCATATTCGCTTTTTTAGCAGCTTTAATTGCCTTTATTTTTTGATCATATAAATGAGTTGTACAAATACTTGGAAAAAAATTACGTGATGTTTCTAGATTATTATGAATTCTTGTTACCCCTGCTTTTTTTAACTTTTCAAATCCCTCTTCATTTATAAGACCACCAGAGATACAAACCTCAACAGGAACTTGTCTGTGTATTTCTTCAACAATTTCGCATACATTATCTATATCTTCACTGCTAAGGTTCTTTCCACTTGAAACTAATGAATATCTCGGTACACCTTGATTATATTTATCTATAGCATCATTTACTATTATATCTTTACTTAATAGGCTATATGTTTTAACATCAGTATTGTAGAAAGCTGATTGAGCACAGAACTTACAATTTTCTGGACATCTACCACTTTTTGCATTTATTATAGTGCACATATCAAAAGAATCCCCACAAAATTTTTCCCTAATTTCTTTAGATGCTTGTATCAACTCCTTATAATCAGCATTATATAAAAATCTTGCATCTTCTCTAGTTATTTCATATCCATCTAGTACTTTATTTTTTAAATCTTCAACAGTTATTTTTTCCAAAACTTGCATTTTCTCAACTCCTCAAAAGTATTATACTTACTTAAGAAAAGATTGTCAATGTATTTTCACGATAAGGTTAACTGTATTTTTCAAATACTCCTAAACAAATGGGCTTGTTTTCAGCTCTCCATTTTTTCTCATATTCTGTTTCTATATTTAATGGATAATCTTCTTCCTTCATGTTAAAATCACTAATTAATCCAACAAATTTTTGCTCTTGGAAATATTTTAATGAGTCCTCAAAAAATTCCTTGTGATCTGTTTTTAAATATATTTGCGAACCTTCTTTTAAAATTATTCTATATTTTTCGAGAAAATCAGGATAAGTTAATCTTCTTTTTTGATGCTTTAGCTTTGGCCATGGATTACAAAAGTTAATGTATATTCTTGAAACTTCATCTTCACCAAAATATTCAAGTATATCTTTGGCATTAATCGGTAAAGCTATTACATTTTTAAGATTGTAATCTAAAATCTTTCTTGTAGCATATATGAAAGCATTTGTTTCCATTTCTATCATAATATAGTTGATATTAGAATTTTCTAATGCTGATGTTGCGGTAAAAGTACCCTTTCCAGCACCAATTTCTAAATATATATCATTATCATTTCCAAAAACATCCTTCCATTTACCCTTATATTTTTTTCCATCAAATATTACATAAGGATTTTCTTTCATTTCAGGAATTGCAAAATGTTTTTTTCTTAATCTCATAAACCACCATAAAATACGGTTTCCCGCTACCCTTTCCAATAAATATTTATTAATTATAAACTGATATAGCCCCTAAGTCAAATTAAATTATAAAGATAATTATATTAATACATTTTATAAGATTATCTTTAAAAATCTTATACTAAGGTTAAATTGCTTATTATTATAATGAATTTTTATAAATAAACATTAAAAAACCACCTTACACCATTTTTTACTTTAATAAGTAAAACACAGTATAAGATGGTTTTAAATATGGGGTGGATAGTGGGAATCGAACCCACGATCTTCAGGACCACAATCTGACGCCTTAACCAGCTAGGCCATACCCACCACATAAGAGCATATTTATAATAACAAAATGTTATATCTTTGTCAAGACTTCATATTAATTCCGTAAAATATTTTTTTAGATTTTCTAAAGCTTTGGCTCTGTGACTGATTTTATCCTTTTCTTGAAGAGTCATTTGTCCAAAACTGATATCATATCCTTCAGGTATAAATATTGGGTCATAACCAAATCCATTGGCACCTTTTTCTTCTTCTGATATATGACCTTTACATACTCCTTCCAAAAATTTAATATTTTTATTGGGGTCAATTAAACATAGAACTGTTTTAAAATATGCCGACCTGTCATCTTTGTCCTTTAAGTTATTTAATAACTTTTTTCTATTTCCCTTTTCGTCATGATCTCCAGCATAACGAGCAGATTTTACTCCAGGCTCACCATGTAGCGCATTAACAAATAGCCCCGTGTCATCAGCTAGTATATATGCATCTGTCATTGAGCTTAAAGCTTTTGCCTTTAATTCCGAATTTCCTTCTAAGCTATCTTTATTTTCTTCAACTTCAAGATTAGATGCACCAATTTCTTTTTTTGACAATATTTCTATGTCAAGTTCTTTTAATACTTCTTTTATTTCTTTTAATTTATTTTTGTTGTCTGTTGATACAATTAATTTCATATATATTCTTCCACAATTTCCATATATTTAAAAATGTCTTTAATTCCTATTTGAGCAAATTTTAAAAATTCTGCCAATTCTTCTGTCGTAAAGGTATCCCTTTCGCTTGTTCCCTGAATTTCAATTATTTCAAATTTATCATTCATTACTAAATTCAAATCCACATCAGCATTTGAATCTTCTTTATAGTCTAAATCAACTAATTTTATCCCTTTTACCTTACCGACGCTTATTGAACCTACTTTACATTTTATGGGATTTACCTCAAGTTTTTTATTTTTTAGTGCTTTATTTACAGCCATTTCTAAAGCTATATAAGAACCGTTTATTGATGTAGTTCTAGTTCCTCCATCAGCATTAATTACATCACAATCAAGCCAAATTGTCCTTTCCCCCAAAGCCTTTAGATCTACAGCTTCTCTTAAGCTCCTTCCTATAAGTCTTTGTATTTCAGTTCCTCTGCCATCCTGTTTGCCTCTAGAAATATCTCTTACTTTTCTTATAACAGTTGAACCTGGTAGCATTGAATATTCAGCCGATACCCAGCCCATTTCCTTGCCTCTCAAAAAAGGTGGAACTTTTTCTTCTATTATTGCAGTACAAACTACTTTTGTATTTCCACATTCAATAAGAACTGAACCATCAGCATTTGGTACAAAATCAGGACTTATTTTTATTTCTCTAATTTCACTATTTTGTCTGTCTGTTCTCATAATACCTCTATTAATATTTTACATACTTATCAATATAACTATATATACCATTATATAGACCATTAACTAATTTATCTATATAATCATCGTCTGTTAAATTGCTTAACTCTTCATCATTTGAAATAAAACCTAATTCAGCTAACGCTGCAACTGTTTTTGTTTGATTTAAGACAATAATAGCTGGTCTATTTTTTATTCCACGATTTACAGCTCCAGTTTCCTTTAATAAAGCTTTTTGTAATTCTTGAGCAAAATGTTTTTGAACTGTAGATTTTATCTTAATATTTTTTTCTGAAGCATATAAAACTTCTATTCCACTTGCATTAGTATTTTCAGAAGAATTAATATGGATTGAAAGGAAAATATCAGCATTTGTTTCATTTGCCAAACTTGCTCTATCTTGTAACTTAATAAATTCATCTCTTGTTCTTGTAATACTTACATCCATTCCATCTTCTAAGAGCCTATTATAAAGTTTTGTAGCTACTAATAGGGTTAAATCTTTCTCGTGGACTTTATTATCCTTTGAGTTAGCTCCGCTATCTTTACCTCCATGTCCTGGGTCTAAAATAATTCTTACTTTACCATTTACATAAAGATTTTCATTAATGACCTGTTTCTTTTCCATATCTTCAGAGTCAAGACCAACTGCTTTTAATGCTGATTCACTTTCATCTTCATAAATTTTTTCTGTTAAATATTTAGTTTCTTTAATTTCTTCTTTTGATTGATATTGATTCTTAACTATGGAATTAATATTATTTAAACTATTTTTTTCAGATTTTTTTGTTTTAGTCTTTTTAGTTCTATTTTTTTTATTATCTTTCTTTTTTATATTTGTTTTTTTATCATTTTTATTTGTAGTATTATCTTTCTTATCTACTAATTTTTTCTCATCCTTATCCATAATTGAGTCGGTTTTATAAGAATTTACTTGTGCTAAGAACTTATCTTGATCCCAAGATACATCATATCCAAAAGTTTCTGATAAAAACCTGAGGGGAACCATGGTTTTTGTTCCTTTAGCGTCAATATAATCTACTAGGGCAGGTACAGAATTTTTATCAATTTTAGTTTTTTCATCATTTACAAATACTATAGAAGATCCTATTTGCAGTTTTATATTTTTATCATTCATGCTGATCAAGGCAGTTTTTTTCACATTGTCCCATAAAACATCAGCACCTAAGGCTTCTGTAATTTCTCTAATTGGAACAAAAGTCCTTCCATCTTTAACATATGCATTATAAGTTGTTTGTAAATCTTTACCATCAATCTTAACATTGCAGGAATTTACATTGTAGTTTTTCTTCTTAATTTTTACTGGAAAACTATTTTTAGCACTTGTGGATATTATTAACATTGCAAAAACGGTTAAAATTAATAATAATTTTTTCATTTTATCCTCTAATTTATATTATTTTATAAAGTTCATCACTTGCAGGTTCAGGGATTTCTATTTTTTTGCCATTATCAATTAGAATTTTTTTATCCTCTTCTGTAACTTTACCTATTTGCGTAATTTTTATATTTTTTTCTAAGCATACTTTTTTATAAGCTTTAAAATCTTCTTCATTAAAAACCATAAGCATAGAGCCTGAAGATATTAGTCCATACATATTTATATTATAATGACTTCCTATTTTTTTTGTTACATCTTTTACAGGTATTTTGATATTATCTACTTCTATACCCTTACCAATAGCTTCAGAGCATTCCCATAAAGCTCCGTATATTCCACCTTCTGTTACATCATGCATATATTTAACATTAAAATCTACTGCAATTTTTGCCTCTCTTAAAACTGATAGGTCTTTTATATCTATTGACTCTTTTCTTAATTCATCCTCGCTTAAAAATTCATTACCTTTCTCTTCCAAAATAATTGAAGTTCCTTCAAGTCCTATATCCTTAGAAACAGCAATTACATCTCCAACTTTAATTGAGGATATGTCGGGCATTTTATTTTTATTTACTCTTGCTATGACAGTAGTTGTCAAAACAATTTTATTTACAGCATCCGTAACTTCTGTATGACCACCAATTATTTCTAAATTATTTTGTCGGCACGCTCTATCTGCATCCTCCATAATTTTGTTTAGGTCTTCAAGTTTAGATTCCGCTGGCAATAAAATACTAATTAAAACACCCACAGGGTCTGCTCCTTGGCAAGATACATCATTAACTGAAATATTTATTGCCAAATAGCCTAAATTTTTATTAGCTCCAGTAATAGGATCAACAGATGTAACAATCAAATCTCCATTAAAATCTAAGACTGCTGTATCAATCCCTATTGATGATTTTGTTAAAACTTCTTTTCTATGTGCATTTATATTTTTAAAAACATATTTTTCTAAATCATTATTTGATACTTTTCCAATTTCCAATTATATCACCTCTATATACTAATCATTTTTTAGCTTTATTTCAAATTTGTAAAGTCCATCTTCTAAAGTCAAATTTTTGTCAATAATCGTATATTCATCAAAAACTGATAAATTATCCTTATTTTGAGTAACTCCCTTAACAATAATAAAATCTTTACCATAAATATAATCAGTAAAAAGCAAGTCCTTATTTTCAAGCTCTTGTATTTTTATAATTTTTGATAAAAACTTTTCATTAGCTGACTGTTGAGAATCACTTGAAAGGTCCTGATTAACTTTTTGTTCATGAATAGGTTTTTTATTAATTTTTTCAGAGAGTTTTGAAATATCTCTGTCTAACTTATTAATATATAATAAATTAGCAAAAATTAAAAGTAAAAAGACAAATGTTATACATAAGGGTTTCCAATTTATATCCTTTTTACTTTTGGATTTATATGAAAAATTCTCTAATTTATTCAATAGATATATATATTTAATTTTATTTAAATCTAAATTATCTAATATATCAGCTTGACCTAATATACCTGTGAAAAATACGGGTTTATTTGATGTGAAAGAAGTAATTTTATTTTTATAATTGCTTAAAATATTAATTAATTTTAAAGAAAAATCTTCATCAATAGTCTGATTTATTTGGTCATATTTACCCATTAGTATATTTGTAATATTTGGAGTTTCAAGCTTATTATTTTTAAAAAGACCAAATAATTCAGGCATAAAAATATAATCAAATTTTTTCCACAGTCCATCTTTTATCTCAATAAAAGAAATCCCATCTAAATTAAAGTCAATATACTTACCATCTTCTTTAAAAATCCTATTTGCTGGCAAGATTTTAAATAAATTCAATTTAAACTTATCAAATATTTCTTCAAATTTACTGTAAAATTCTTTAGGAATAAGATATATAGATAGCTCCATAATATTATTATAGGTTTTGTAATCATAATTTATTATATAATCTTGCATATTTAAATTTCCGTAATCCTCTAAATCAAATTTAAGGAAATCATCTAAATCTTTTTCTTCTATTTTGGGAATCTTGTAATTAATATATTGAATATCACAATTTGTTACAAATAATATTACTTTTGTATTATTTGGAATTTCCATATCTTCAATATATTTTTTGAGTAAATAAAAAAAATGATGATAGTCTTCTACTCCTTTTAAAGAATATATGTCAATTGGTAAGTATTTAATTGCTGTCCTAGATTTATACTTTATATATAAGTATCCAGTTTTTAAATAAATATATAAATAATTCATAAAAACCTCACATCATTAATTGAAATAAAATTGCAATTGCAATAAAAGGTCCAAAGGGCATCTGAGTCTTTAAGCCTTTTTTATAAAATATAATTAAAAAAATTGCAAATATAGCCCCGCTGACAAAGGATAAGGTGAAAATTTTAAGTAAGTCCATATAAGAATTTGCAAATAATCCGCTAACAAAAGCTAGTTGCATATCACCAAGCCCCATTTGTCTTGTAAGTATGATGATTATTAAAAAAATAAAAGAAATAATAAGTGCAAAGTTTAGAGATTGGAGTACTTCCCCATGATTTAGGATTATAAATAAAATTTGCAAGATTATTAAAAATATTATATCCATGCTATAGATATATGTAGTTTTAAAATCACAGTAAGAAACTAAAAATAAAATGGAAAGCTCCAGTGCCCTAATTATAAAATTAACTGAAAGTCCATAAAAAAAGAAAGACACAAGAAAAATTAATCCGTAAATTATTTCAAAAATTAATAAATCTAAAGGTAGTTTAGTCTTGCAATAAGCACATCTGCCTTTATGTTTTATATACGAATAAATTGGTATCATATTCCAAAATTTAAGCTTCTTATTGCAATTCAAACAATAAGAAGCCTTAAAAATAAAATCTTCTTTTATTTCTCTTCTTGTAAAGAATAAATTGAAAAAAGAACCAAAACAAGTCCCTAAAATAAATATTAAAAAATACATCTATTTGCCTGTATTATTATCTGATACTATTTTATTATTTTCTACCTTTACAAGTCCAGGACTAACAGTTATTTTTCCTTCGGTCACATTAATAGAAAAACTATCTGCTCCTGAACCCTTTGCAGGTTTTATTTTGTCTGCATCCTCTAAATAATCTTTTAAATCACTAACAGTAATACTTGTAGACTCTGGATTATCTATAAGATACAATACCGCTGCATTTTTGATTGTCTTAACATTTGAATTATGAGCTGCTGCTTGTGCTCTCAAATTTGTACCTCTATAAGATAAAGCTGCCATAGTTATTAATATAGCAATAATTGAGATTACAATTACAAGTTCAAGAAGTGTAAAACCCTTCTTCTTTTTATTTAATAATTTTTTCATAATAATTTACTCCTATTTATATAGTACTATTATATTACAAAACAAGTAATTTAATTTAACAAATTTTTAATGATATAATTCAAACTTATATGTAATTTGAGAGAAGAAATATTTTCTTCTCTCAAAAATTATTTTTTAAAAAACTCTACTCCACTTTTAAAAATATTTTGGTATTCAATTGAATCAATGTTTTTATAAAGATTTTTATCTACACGTTCACAGTGACCCATTTTTCCAAAAATTTTTCCATCTTTAGATATAATTGATTCAATATTTAAAGCTGAACCATTTGGTGCATTTTCATAAACTCCAACAATTTGGTCATTTTCCATAAGAGAGTTTAAAACAGATTCCTCAGCATAAAATCTTCCCTCACCATGTGAAATAGGCATTCTATAAACTTTTCCTTCTTCTAAAGTAATAAGCCAAGGTGAATTATTAGTTAGAATTTTAATATTTTCAATAGAACTAATATGCCTGTTTATTGAATTAAAAGTTAGCGTTGGGTCGTCTTCTTCCATTTCTTTTATATGACCATAGGGAAGAAGTCCTGTTTTTACAAGGGCTTGGAATCCATTACATATACCAAGAATTAATCCATCATTTTCATCAAGCATGTATTCTATAGCTTCCTTAACTTTTGGAGACCTTATTACATTTGCAATAAATTTTCCAGAACCATCAGGCTCATCACCCATAGAAAATCCTCCTGGTATAGCCAAAATTTGTGCATTTTTAATAGCTCTAGCAAAAATATCTAGAGATTCTTTTAAGTCCTCATCAGTCCTATTTCTAAACAAGATAACTTGAACTTTTGCACCTTCATTCTCAAAGGCTTTTTTAGTGTCCCATTCAGAATTTGTTCCAGGGAAAGCTGGTATAACAACTTTTGGAATATCTACGCATTTTCTTGATTTGAAATTTCTCTTATTTGATTTTTTTATTTCTAATTCTTTTAATGGACTAGAAGCCTTAGGTGGATATATAGAATCGAAAGTGTGCATATATGATTCTTCTAATAATCTTTCATTTAACTTAACACCATTAACTACAATATTTTCTGCAAAATCTCCTATATTTTTAATAAATGGTCTATCTTCTAAATATTCCACAATAAATGAGCCATATTTAGGAGAGTATAAATCATCTAATTTAACATCAAATCCACTTCTATAAAGGGCATTTTCATAAATCATAGGTAAGGTTCCCTTATGAGTAATGGCACAAGCAGAAATTATATTTCCAGCCAAAATTTCTTTGTGTATATTTTCAAAATTATTTTTTAATTCATGTAAATTAAGTTTTCCATTTTCATCATAATCTAAAGATACTAAACCTATCTTACCCTTGCCCTTAAAATCTGGAGAAATTATATGTTCTACATCTTCTGTTGTAACTGCAAAAGAAATTAATGTAGGTGCTACATCAATATCCTCAAAAGTACCACTCATGGAATCTTTTCCTCCTATTGGTGGTGCATCAAAGAAATATGATGCTTCTAAGGCTCCCAATAATGATTTTAGAGGCTTAGACCAAGCTTTTTCATCAGTTAATTTACCGTAAAATTCTTGGAATGATAATCTTATCTTATCAATTGATGCTCCACTGGCAACTAATTTTGATATTGATTCAATAACTGCATAATATCCACCTAAATATTGTGACTGGATTGATAAATCAGGATTAAACCCATAAGTCATTAGAGAACTTGTTAAAACATCACCTTCAAATGAAGGAATTTTTGCAACCATTGCTTGAATTGGTACACTTTGTTTTTTTCCACCTAAAGGCCACAAAACAGTAGCTCTGCCGACAGATGAATCGAAAAGTTCAATTAAGTTTTTCTTTGAAGCAATATTTAATTGTCCCAAATAATCCTTTAAATTACCCGCGTCTTTATCAGAATTAAAAAGAAACTTTGCAGGATTTTCTGATTCTACTTGTACTTTTGTTTTTCTATTTGCTCCAGTAGAGTTGATAAAATCATAGGACATATCACAGATTACTTTGTCCTTATAATACATAATCATCCTACCAGTATCTGTAACCGTTGCTACATGAGTAGCTTCAAGATTTTCTTCCTTAGCTAAGTTTAAAAACTTTTCCTTGTCTTTTTCGCCAATAAGTACAGCCATTCTTTCTTGAGATTCAGAAATTGCAATTTCTTTAGGTTTTAAACCAAGATATTTTAGTGGAACTCTATCTAGATGTATTTCAATGCTCTCAGATAGTTCACCTATAGCTACACTTACTCCACCAGCGCCAAAATCATTACATTTTTTAATAAGTTTTGCAGCATCTTCTCTTCTAAATAATCTCTGAATTTTTCTTTCTTCAGGTGCATTACCTTTTTGGACTTGTGCAGATTCAGTTTTTATTGAAGATGTTTTGTGAGATTTAGAAGAACCAGTTGCTCCTCCAATTCCATCTCTTCCAGTTTTTCCACCAAGTAATATAACAATATCGCCTTTTTGAGGTTCTAATCTTTTTACATTTTCAATTGGAGCTGCCGCAATTACTGCTCCTGCTTCTAATCTCTTAGCAACATAATTTGGATGATAAATTTCATCAACAAAACCAGTAGCAAGCCCTATTTGATTACCATATGATGAATAACCCTTTGCTGCCTCTGTGCAGATTTTCTTTTGTGGTAATTTTCCTTTTAAGGTTTTATCAATTGGTGTAAAGGGGTCAGCCGCTCCTGAAATTCTCATTGCTTGATAAACAAAAGCCCTTCCTGAAAGTGGGTCCCTAATAGCACCACCTAAGCAAGTACTTGCTCCTCCTATCGGTTCTATTTCTGTGGGGTGATTGTGAGTTTCATTCTTAAACATTAAAAGGAAATCTTTATATTTAATATCTCCATTTAAATCTAATTTAACCTTTATTTTTATGGAACAAGCATTAATTTCACTTGAAACTTCTAAGTCATCTAATTTACCATTTTTCCTTAAATATTTTGATAAAATAGTACCAAAACTCATAAGGCTAATTGGTTTTTCTATATTTAATTCTTTTCTTAACTTCAAATATAAGTCAAAAGCTTTTTTTATTTCTCTATCTAAGGCAGAAACTTCATTAAAGTAAATATCAAGCTCTGTATTAAAAGTTGTATGTCTACAGTGGTCTGACCAATAAGTGTCTATTATAGCTAGTTCAGTTTCATTAGGGTCTCTGTTTTCCTTCTTAAAGTAAGTTTGAAATACTTTTAAATCATCAAGACTCATAGCTAAATTTTGATTATTTAAAAATTCTTCTAATTTAGAGTCATCATATTTTGTAAAACCGTTAAAAACAATATTTTCTAAATGCTCATCAGATACCTGTCTTTCTTCTAATAAATTATCATCAAGTGACACTTCATGAGAATCCACAGGATTTATTAGAAAATTTTTAATCTTTTCTATATCATCGGAATCTACTCCCATAATATCATAGCAAAGGCTGACTTTTGCCTTAACTTTTTTATCCGTAAATAAAGCTATTGTATCTAACAAACCTTGTTCTCTTTGGTCAAATTGACCAGGTAAATAAGAAACTCTAATAGGATTTTCAAAAGTTTTTTCCAACTTGTCTGCTTCTTCTCCATAGAAAAGCAAATCTACAGGTTTTTCAGCTAAAATAGTATATAGAATTTTGTCAAGTAATTCATCACTTATATCCATATCATATCTTCTGTATACTTTTAAATCAGCCAACTTAATTTTTAAAGAATTTTCAATTTCAGCCTTTGTAGATTTAGAAAGAAAATCTAAAGAATCCTTTTTTCTTACATAAACCTTATTAATCTTTACATCTTTATTTTGCATATTTCCCCCTAAATACGAATATAAACCCCAGCATTTGAAAGATTTTTTACTGGTAAGAATTGGAATTATGTTATTTCCAATAAAAAAATAGAGAACCTTAGAAAGACTCCCTATTTAACTCATAAAATAAATATCTAATTTTGAAAAAGAGGCAAAAATTTCCCATCCAGGTTCAAAGTCCAAAGGAATTGAATAAAATGCAACTTTAATTGTATCAGTTGTATTAATTATATTCATGAAAAATACCTCCAAATAATATATTAATTATTATATCATAATATTTTATAATTTTGAATTTAAAAATTTATATTAAGCATCTGACCTTGAAAAGGAATTGGTCATATTATTTGAACCAATCCACAGTACCTTATCAAGAAAATCACGGCTAGCTTCTTCAACAAAGTCTGCGAAATTTTGATTAGCTTCTTGGAAAAATGCTTCTATATCTTTTGGCTTTTCTTCCTTGAATTTTTTATCAGTATTATTGATATGCTCCATAGCTTTATTTGCAATCAAATTTTGATATCTTTCACAGGTATTAGAAGTATCCATATAATTTTTATCACAAATAGCTGCAATTAACCTGTTCACCCAATAAAATGAATCAGTTGTTACTTTAGTTTCTGAACTTGCATAATATTTAGGAATAGTATTAACATTTATATATAAAGGAACCATTGCATTAAAGACATTTGATGAATAAGAGAACCATTCAATAGATTTTAATTCATCAGGTAAGTTAGATCTTATTTGAACTAAACCCAATACATTAGTCCTATTAATTCCTATTGGTCTATATTTTTTAGATTTTTCTGCATTACCTTTTATATATGGGTCGTAAGGTGTTTCTTGATAATGATTAGAAAGAGCCCACTTAATATCAACAACAGTAATTTTTCTTTCTGCTACCATTTCAAAAGGAAGATTATCAGATTCTGGACCAAGTTCACTATGTTCTCTCATAAAAGTTGGATTAAATTTTTTTAATAAAACCCACGCTCTTGGAGTGTTATAGGTGTGGTCAGAATCATCATGTGAACCAAAAGCAAGTCTTGGATTAAAATCTTGATTTTTATCCATTCTAAGGTCTAAATCATACTTTTCAACTAAATCTTTTAGAGATTGTGAACACATGAAATTTTCTTTTTTACCATAAGCATCTGCAAAATCAAAATAATCAATACCTAATTGATTTGGCATAATCACATAAGAATCATCTTTTACACGTCTTGCCATCCAATTATGACCGCCTATAGTTTCAAACCACCAAATTTCATTTTCATCTTGAAAAGCAATACCGTTCATTTCATATGTGCCATACTTTTCAAGTAGTTTTCCTAATCGCTCAACACCTTGTCTTGCTGTAGAAATATAAGCAAGAGTAACTGTTACAAAGTCCTCTTCACCAAGTCCACCAATAACTTCTTTTTCCTTATCTGTTCCTTTCTTATAAACAACAAGAGGATCAGCTCCTAAAACTCTTTCATTAGAAGTAATAGTTTCAGTTGCTGTCATAGAAACATTTTTTTCATTAACACCAAATGCTCCCCAAATTCCTTCTTTGCGATCAGAGTTTGGGCAGTAAGTATATCTATATGGATTTTCTGGAAGGTCGAACTCAAGATGAGATAAAACTGATTTATATTTTCTGGGTTGGTCCTTAGCCTCCATTACTAAAATTTGTTTAGGACTGTAAAGACCCGCTGGTGAATCTTCATTTCTGGCTACTAGAGTTGAACCATCAAAAGAAGCATTTTTACCAACTAAAATTGTTGTACAAGCCATAATTTCCTCCTTATATTTTCTTCATTAATGTATTATTATATACTAAATAATTATAAATTTGTATTAAAAAATAAAGCTTAGTGAAGCTTAGACTAGAAATAATTTTATACTTCTCCATAATTAAAACTCATATCTTATTATATATTTTAAATTCAAAACCTTTTCAAAAAATAAAAATAATATTTTAAATATCTATTCCATAAGTTAGATAATAGATAAAATAATATAAAAAAGCGTGATTAAAATTATAATCCCAAAAGTAATACTAAAAAACAACTAATGGATATTATTAAATTACTCACGCTTTTATTAGATTATTTAATTTTCTAAGGCAACTTTATTTTTCAAGAATCCTCTGTGATATATTGATTTTTCTTGTTCCATATTTTTCTTTGCTTGTGATAACATTAATTTTATTCTATTATATTGATTAACGCTTGAAGCTGATGCATCAAAATCAAGAGGAATAATATTTGCTTTTTCATATGTCGACCTGATGGCTTTTATGACGCCCTTACCAGTTATATGGTTTGGTAGGCATCCGAAAGGTTGAACACAAACTATATTTTCTGTGCCAGATTCTATAAGTTCTACCATTTCACCTGTTAAAAGCCAACCTTCTCCATATTGATTTCCTAAACTTACATACTTTTTCGCATAATCTATGATATTTTCAATTTTTTCAGGTTTTGTAAATCTTGTTCCTTCTAAGGCTTTACTTACAAATTTTCTGTAATATTCTATATAATATATTCCTAAATTACAAACAAATGATGGTAACCAAGATTTTGAAAGTAATCTATATTTGTATTCTTGATTTTTAAATGAATACATCATAAAATCTGTCAAATCTGGAATAACAACCTCAGCCCCCTCATCTTCCAAAACTTTTGCTAAGTGATTATTAGCAGCTGGGTCATATTTAACTAAAATTTCACCAACTATACCGACTTTTGGCTTTTTAATTTTAGAAATTTCAAGCCTCTTAAATTCTCCTACCATTGTATATACATTTCTTATAAAATCTTCTTTTTCATAAGATAAGTCTTTACTTGTAGTTATTTCTATCCATCTATCCCTTAATATATTAGTAGATCCCTTAATAAGTTCATAGGGTCTAGTGGCTAGTGTTAATCTTGAAATTAAATCTGCATAGAGTAAAGCTTGAACAAGTTTTTTACCCATCCTAATTATTTGTTTTCTTGTAAATTTAAATCCAGGGTGAGATTCAATTTCTTGGAAAGACAAACCTATAACAGGTATATGACCATATCCAGCGTCTTTTAAGGCTTTTCTTATAAAGGCTACATAATTTGACGCTCTGCAAGCTCCACCAGTTTGACTCATTAGAAGTGCCAAATGCTCTGTATCATATTTTCCAGATTTAACTGCATCTATAAATTGACCCACAACAAACATAGAAGGATAACAAGCATCATTATTTACATATTTTAAGCCCTCATTGACAACTTTATTTCCACTATCTTTTAAGACCTTTATATTTATACCTTCAGCTTGTAAAATTGGTTCAAAAATTTCAAAATGTAGAGGGGACATTTGCGGCATTAAAATTGTATAATTTTCCCTCATTTCTTCAGTAAATAATAAAGGTTTTTCATTGATAAGTCCTAATTTATCAGCTTCTTTTTTAATAAATTCTCTCTTTTCTGATGCCTCGATTAAAGACCTCAATCTAATTTTTATGGAACCTAAATTAGAAACTTCATCTATTTTTAAGACTGTGTAGATTTTATTGTAGGCTTTAATAATTTCTGCTACTTGGTCAGTTGTAACGGCATCTATTCCACAGCCAAAAGAATTTAACTGAACAAGCTCTAAATTATCATACTGACCAACAAATTTAGCCGCTCTATAAAGTCTTGAATGATAGTTCCATTGGTCTAAAACCCTCAGCCTAGAATCAATTTCAACATTTCTTGCAACTGAGTCTTCTGAAAGCACAGCTAGACCTAATTGATTAATTAACTCTGGTATACCATGATTAATTTCCGGGTCAACATGGTAAGGACGACCACATAAAACTATACCCTTAATATTTTTTTCTTTAATATATGATAAAGCTTTATTGCCCTCATTGAGAACATCAAGTCTATATCTATCTTCTTCTTGATAAGCAGCTCTTACTGCTCTTTTTATTTCATCGTAAGGTATATCAGTAAATACTTCATTTAACCTTTTTTCTAATCTTTTTCTATCATTAAAAGATATGAAGGGATTTAAAAATACTATATTACCATTTGCTATCTTATCAACATTATTTTTAATTACTTCACTATAACCTGCCACAACAGGACAATTTATGGTGTCATCTGCATTTTTAAATTGTTTCTCTTCATAAAATACTGCAGGATAGAAAATAAATTTTACACCTTTTTCAATTAAATCTTCTATATGTCCATGGCTAATCTTAGCTGGATAACAAGCAGTTTCAGAAGTGATAGTTTCTATGCCTTTTTCATAAATTTCTCTTGAGGATTTACTTGATAAAACAACTCTATAACCAAGACTTGTAAAAAATGTATGCCAGAAGGGATAATTTTCATAAATATTTAAAACTCTAGGTATTCCAACTATTCCCCTGGGAGCATTTTTTTCATCTAAGGATTTATAAGAAAACAATCTTTCTAATTTATATTTATATAGATTTGGAAGTTTTTCTTCATTACTTTTAACAAGTCCTGCACCCTTCTCACACCTATTTCCAGTAATATATCTTTTTCCGTTAGAAAATATATTAATAGACAAAGCACAGTTGTTAGTGCATTGATGACAATTAGTTGATATAGATTTATATTTAAAATTACTTAGACATTCTTCATCAATAATTGAAGATTTACCTTGAGATTTTTCTTTACATATTAAAGCCATTCCCAAAGCACCCATAAGTCCAGCGATATTTGGTCTTGTAACTTTTACACCTGTTAAATTTTCAAAAGCCCTTAAAACAGCATTTGATAGGAAAGTTCCACCTTGAACCACAATATGTTTACCTAAATCCTTAGGGTCACGAACTTTAATTACTTTTTGTAGAGCGTTTCTAATTACTGAATAAGCTAAGCCTGCTGCTATATCAGTTACCTCTGCCCCTTCTTTTTGAGCTTGCTTTACATTAGAATTCATAAACACAGTACATCTGCTACCTAAATCAACAGGATTTTCTCCCATTGTTGCTTGATTTGCGAATTCTTTTGCCGATAAATTAACAGAACGAGCAAAAGTTTCGAGAAAAGACCCACAGCCAGCAGAACAAGCTTCATTTAATAATATCGATTCTATAACACCATCACTTATTTTCATTGACTTCATATCTTGACCTCCAATATCAAGAATGAAATCTACTTCAGGGTCAAAAAATTTAGCTGCTGTAAAGTGAGCAATAGTTTCTACCTCACCTAAATCTAAATTTAAGGCTGCCTTTAAAAAATCTTCTCCATAGCCTGTGCAACCAGCAGAAGCTATATAGGCTTCATTATTTTTCTTTTTATATATTTCTTTTAATTGTTCAATAACAATTTCAAGAGGATTCCCCTTATTTGATCCATAGTATTTATATAAAATTTCATTATTATCTGAAAGAGCCACTAATTTAGAAGTAGTTGATCCAGAATCAATTCCAATAAAAATAGGTCCTTTATATGAACTAATGGGAATTTCTCTTAAATTTTTAGTTTTATGGTCTTCTATGAAATCTTCTAAATCTTTTTTATCTTTAAAAAGAGGTTCAAGTGTTGTTGTTTCTTTTTCAATTACTTTTATATTTGAATTAACCCTATTAAAAAGCTCTATAAATGGCATAGATTTTGTTTCAAAAGAAGAAATCGCAGCTCCTAATGCTACGAAAATTTGAGAGTTTTCAGGCACTATAATCTCTTCATCTTTAAGATTCAAAGTTTTAATAAATCTTTCCCTTAACATATTTAAAAAATGTAGAGGTCCTCCTAAAAAGGCAACATTGCCTCTTATGGGTCTTCCGCAAGCAAGATTTGAAATAGTTTGATTAACAACAGATTGAAAAACTGAAATAGCTATGTCTTCTTTTTCTGCACCTTGATTAATCAAAGCTTGCACATCTGTTTTAGCAAAAACTCCACAGCGTGAAGCTATAGGATAAAGTTTTTTATAAGATTTTGCCATTTCGTTCAAACCTGAAGCATCAGTTTGTAATAGAGAAGCCATTTGGTCAATAAAAGCTCCGGTTCCTCCAGCACATATCGAATTCATTCTTTGTTCTACGCTACCTTTTAAGTAAGTAATTTTAGAATCCTCTCCCCCAAGTTCAATTGCGACATCAGTTTGGGGAATATAAGATGATATAGCAACTTTACCTGCTATAACTTCTTGAATAAAATCAACATCTAGTAATTTTGTTACTGAAAGACCACCGCTACCAGTAACAGCACATGTTAAGCTATCATATTTATATTTATCATAAACTTCATTAATAACATCTTTGACAGTTTTTTTAACATCGGAAAAATGTCTTCTGTAAGTCGAATATAAAATATTAAATTCATTATCCAAGATTACAAGTTTAACAGTGGTAGACCCCACATCTAATCCCATATGAATCCTCATATTATTCTCCTTTCAAATATTAAATACCATCTTTAATATATAACATATATACCACTTTAATTAATTTAAACTCTAAATAAAAATAAAAATTTATGTAAAAAATTTAGAGTATGTAAGAAATGAAAATAAATGAATAAGTTAAAAGCTTATATGATGCAAAATGTATAAAATAAAAAACTTATATGATAAAAGTATTATACTTTTATTTTTAAAAAATTACAACAAAAAAGCGAGGCATACAGCCTCGCTAAACCTTACTTAGTCTTCAGGTACTGGTGCTCCTACAGGGCAAACTCCTGCACATGAGCCACAATCTATGCATTGGTCTGGATTTATTTGATAAATATCTCCATCACTAATGCAATCTACTGGACATTCTGCTTGACAAGCGCCACAAGCGATACAAGCATCTGTAATTTTATAAGCCATAGTACACCTCCATAAATTTTATACCTTTATTTGTCTTTATGAATTAATGATAGCATATCTTTAATATTTTATCAAATATTTAGTGTAATATTTTGAAAATAGAAATAACTATCAATTACAAATTAATTAGCGTAATTACTTAACTTACTCAGATTAATCATGGTGATTTACTAGGCTTTTTTATTTAATTATCAAAAACCATATATTAGTAATAACCAATACTAAGTGGTTATTGTTGATGATTAGCTCATAAGGTTTTATTTTTATATAATACCTATTTCATAGAATCATATACTTTACTATATATAAGAGCGACTATAACAAGTGTAAGTATTGTTTCAGGAATCATATAAGTTCCATTATAAGTTAAAGAATAATACCATGGAGCCATTCCTGGTGGTGTATAAGATGCCCAAACCAAAACTCCTGACAAAAATAACATTACAAATCTTAATATGCAGGCTACAAAAGTTCCTAGTAAAGCACTTGTTAGATTTTTCTTTCCACCAAATATTCCAGCTAAACCTAATACACCAAATCCCAATAAATAATCAATTATTATTGATAATGGATGAAGTGAAAAAGTTCCACCTAAAACAAATTGTAAAAGTCCATAAACAATGGCTGCTAAAAATCCATCTTTAAATCCATATACTAATGAAAAAAGTATTATGGGAACCATTGAACCGGCTGTTATTGAACCACCTTGAGGCATCTCAAAAACTTTTACATAAGATAAAACCTGTGACAAGGCTATACATAAACCTGCCATTACTAAATTTTTTGTACTTCTTCTTTCCATATTTTCCTCCTTTAGAACAAGGTTGGAAAATAAGAACCTTAATTAACAAAAGAAAAAAATAGAGCCGAGCCCTATTTTAAGTCCTTATTCCTCACTACGCCAGTATTACCTGGATCAGCTTAAGGGTCGAGATATTATCTCCTCTCAGCGAATGCTCCCCTGTTCTATTATATTTATTTATATAAACAAAATTGTTTATAACAGATTAATCTTGATTTGCTACAATTGATATAGCACATTCAATTCTTTTCTTTTCCATTTCACAACCCACTTTATAAGGTTTTGATAGGTTTTTATTAGCATAATAAGCATTAGCGTGACAACCGCCTGAACAGTAATATCTAGCCCAACAATCTGGACAATCTTCATTAGTATATACATTGGCACACTTAAATGTATCACGAAGCTTAGTATTTACAATACCACTGTGAATATCTCCCAATTTAAACTCTTCTTCACCTACAAATTGATGGCATGGATAAATTTCTCCATCAGGAGTTACTGCTATATATTCAGAACCTGCTCCACATCCAACAGTCCTTTTAATAACACAAGGTCCTTGACTTAAATCTATTATGAAATGATAAAAAGAAAATTCATTGTCCTTTTTCTTGATATCAATATATTCTTTTGATAATTTTTCATATTCTTCTAAAATTTTATTTAAATGTTCCGCTCTAATGGCATATGGTTCTTTTTCATCAGTAACTACTGGTTCGATAGATGTTTTTTTAAAACCTTGCTTATAAAATTCCATTAAATCTTCAGAAAAATCTAAATTTTCATTGGTAAAAGTACCTCTAATAAAATAATCTTTATCTCCACGTTTGGAAATTAGTTTTTTAAATTTAGGCACAATTATATCAAAAGACCCTTTTCCGTTTATTGTAGGTCTCATATAATCATTAACACATTTTCTACCATCTAATGAAAGTACGCAGTTATCCATATTTTCATTTATAAAATCTATCTTATCATCTGTTAAATAAGTTCCATTGGTTGTGATTGTAAATCTAAAATGTTTATTGTATTTTTTTTCTTGAATTCTTCCATACTCTACAAGCTTTTTTACAACCTCAAAATTCATTAAAGGTTCTCCACCGAAAAAATCTACTTCAAGATTTCTTCTATATCCAGAACTTTTAATTAGAAAATCAAGGGCATCTTTACCTGTTTGTAAGTCCATCAGTAATCTTTTTCCCTTAAAATCACCTTGTGAAGCAAAGCAATATTTACATCTCAAATTACAATCATGCGCAACATTTAAGCACATGGCTTTAATAATGTTTGCGGGATTATACATGGGCTTTAAATATTTAGCATCTTCAGTAAAAAGCATTTCTTCATCTACTAAAAATTTAACTTCATCATAAGCTTCTTCAAGTTGGACTAAAGGAAATTCGTCCTTATACTTGCTTAAAATTTCAGTTCTTGTCAAATCTTTAAAATCATCAATTATTTTGTATACTGCTTGGTCTACAATATGAACAGAACCTGAAGGTATATCAAGCACTATATACTTACCATTTAAATAAAATTTATGAATATTTTCCATCTTTTCTCCCAATTATTAACATTATTCCCCATTTAATAAATTTAAGCACAATAAAAGGCTGTTAACAGCCCTTTAATTGTACATTTTCACATTTTTGATTTCCTACTGTACAAGAAGTTTTGCAAGCTGATTGGCATGAAGTTTGACATTCTCCACATCCACCTTTAGCATAAGTATCTTTTAATCTTCTTGTTGTTAAAGTCTTAATATGCTTCATCATATCCTCCTATTTATTATCCTTTTTTAAATCGGAATTATCTTTAAAAACTGAAGATACTCCCCATTTCATAATTTCCATTTTGTTCTTATCACCGGAAGTTTCAATTACAACAAAATCTTCTTTTATTACAATAATTTTTCCTATGATTCCACCAATTGTTTGTACCCTATCGCCAACTTTTAGATTAGCACGCATATCTTTAATTTCATTTTGCTTTTTATTTTGAGGTCTAATAACCATAAAATAAAATACTAAAAAAATTAAAACTAAAGGTCCAAACTGAATAAGAAACTGACTGTTCATTAAACTGCTCCCTTCTTATAAATAATTATACAAAAAAAATAAATTTTTAACAAGCTTAATTATATCCATACTTCTTGTAAAAATCATTTTTGTATTCAAGAAAATAATCTCCCCTTATTGACTCTCTTATATTTTCCATCATATTGAGTAGAAAATATAAATTGTGAATAGTTGCAAGTCTTGGTCCCAATATTTCGTCTACATTGAATAAATGTCTGATATAGGCTCTTGTATAATTTCTGCAAACATAACAATCACATTCTTCATCTAATGGAGAAAAATCTTCCTTATATTTTGCGTTTCTAATAACGAGTTTTCCCCTATGAGTTATAACAGAACCATTTCTTGCAATTCTAGTTGGCAAAACACAATCTGCCATATCTATACCTCTTTCTACTGCTTCAAATAAATAATCAGGACTACCAACTCCCATTAAATATCTCGGTTTATTTTCAGGCATAAAATCTGTTGTATAATCAAGAATTTCATTCATTATTTCTTTAGGTTCACCTACAGAAAGACCGCCTACTGAATACCCTGGAAAATCCATGTCAACCATCTCTTGAGCAGAAATTTTTCGTAAATCTTTATACATACCACCTTGGATTATACCAAAAAGTGCTTGATGCTCAGAATTTTTATGAAAATCTTTACCTCTTTTTGCCCATCTTAGAGTCCTTTGCATTGATCTTTCAACATAATCATATGATGCAGGATATGGTGCACATTCATCAAATGACATAATAATATCAGAGCCTAAAATATTTTGCATCTCAATTGAAACTTCAGGAGATAAAAATTTCTTTGAACCGTCAATATGCGATCTAAATTCGACACCTTCTTCGGTAATTTTTCTATTATCAGAAAGAGAAAAAACTTGGAATCCTCCTGAGTCGGTAAGTATTGGCTTGTCCCAATTCATAAACTTGTGAAGTCCACCGGCTTTTTTTATAATCTCAGACCCTGGTCTTAAAAATAAATGATAGGTGTTTGATAAAATAATTTGTGCGCCAATTTTTTTCAATTCTTCACTAGCCATAGTTTTAACTGTAGCTCTAGTTCCTACAGGCATAAAAATAGGTGTTTCTATCTCTCCGTGGTCAGTTATTATTTTACCTAATCTTGCCTTAGAATCTTTTGCTTTTTTATATAATTCAAACTTAAACATCTAATCTCCTAATATATAAACATTGCATCACCAAAGGAGAAAAACCTATATTTATCTTTGACTGCAACATTATAAGCGTTTAAAATAATTTCTCTTGTGCTCAATGAAGACACAAGCATTATTAAAGTTGATTCAGGTAAATGAAAATTGGTTATAAGTGCATCAACACATTTGAATTTATATGGTGGATAAATAAAAATATCTGTCCATCCGCTTTTTGCCTTTACATATCCCTTGTCATCAGCAGCAGATTCTAAAGTTCTTATAGATGTTGTTCCAACTGCAACAATTCTCCTACCTTCATCTTTTGCTTTATTAATTTTTTGAGCTACATCATCACGAATAATATAAAACTCACTGTGCATTTTATGTTTAGTAACATCTTCTACCTTAACTGGTCTAAACGTACCAAGTCCAACATGAAGAGTTATAAAACAAATTTCAATTCCCTTTTCTTCTATCTTTTTTAATAGTTCTTTTGTAAAATGCAAACCCGCAGTCGGAGCTGCTGCTGAACCTATTTCTTTTGAATATACAGTTTGGTATCTTTCCTTGTCTTCAAGTTTTTCCTGAATATATGGTGGCAAAGGCATTTCACCTAATCTGTCAAGGATTTCTTCAAAAATTCCACTATAGATAAATTTTAAAAACCTTGAGCCATCTTCAGAAATATCTACGACTTCAGCTTTTAATTCATCTGAAAAAATTATTTCAGTTCCAATTTTTAATTTTTTGCCTGGTTTAGCAAGTGTTTCCCAAGTATCTCCCTTATGATTTAACAACAATATCTCGATACTCTCATCTTTTTCTGGTCTGTGTCCAAAAATTCTTGCAGGCATAACCCTAGTATCATTTAATACAAGAACATCACCATTATTTAAATAGTCAATAATATTATAAAATTTTTTATGATTTATCTCTCCAGTCTTTTTATTCAAAAGCATAAGCCTCGACTGGTCACGCTTTTGCGCTGGATGTTGAGCTATTAGCTCACTTGGTAAATCATATGAAAAATCACTTGTTTTCATTTACGCCTTCCATACTTTTTAATTCTGTCCCAGGAAAATAGAAGCCCAAAATTTCTTCATATTTGAAATCACTTTTTGCCATCTTTTGAGCCCCATATTGACTCATTCCTACTCCATGACCAAATCCCTTTCCCTTCAGTGAGAAACTATCACCTAAATTCATTATTTCAAATAGTGTGGATTTACATTTCATAGAGCCGACTTTATTTCTAAATTGATTTCCTGTGAAATTCTTAACTCCATTTGCTCCTGTTACTGTTATATTTTTAATTCTTCCTGATGAGTCATAATCTGCTATCTCAATTGTATAAATTTCACCAAGACCTAATTTTGACAGTTCCTGATTAGTTAGAATAGCATCCCATTCATAAGTGGAATAAGGATCTTCTTTTGCAATTAGATAATCTACAATCTCGCCACCCCAAACATCTTTTGCATCAGCAGTATAGCCTCCAGAAGATGCTCCAAATATTGCTTCAATAACTTTTCCCTTATAGGTTAAAACTTGACCCTTGGTGGCTTCAACAGCTTTATCTGTAATTTTATTATAGCATGAGCTACCCCTATATACTTGACAAGCAGTTGTATCATCAAGATTATAACCATTCTTTATACATTTATTTTTGTTACTTATTGCAAATGATCTTGAGGCTACAGCCTGGGCTTTTAAAGCCTCCTGTGCAAAAGACGGACTCATTTCCTTGGGTAAGATTCCCCTCAAATAATTTTCTATATCAATATTATTAATAATATCAAGTTTATTGTTGTTAATTCTAAAAGAAATAGCACCTAAGTAACTTCTTTTTAAATTTTCAACTTTAATTTCTTTAGAAGAATTAATTAGCATACTACCATCTAATGGGAAATTTTCCATTGTAAAATTCTCACCTTTTAAATATACCTTCCCATTTTTTAAAGTAACTTTTAATTCTTTTAAATTCGTATTATTTAATAATGAAAAATCTGATGATATAATTTGAAAATTAGCCTTAGTAGAAAGCTTAATTTCTTTATCAACAGGGTTAGATGGTCCAACTTTAATATTAAGTCTTTCTTCTGCCAATAAATTCATTGGACAGAGCATAAGAAATAGTAAGAAAATAAGTAAAATTTTTTTCATTCTTCTTCTCCTTTATATTCCAAACCGAAATGGTCATAAGCTTTTTTTGTTGCAAGTCGACCTCTTGGTGTTCTAACTATAAAGCCTATTTGCATTAAATAAGGTTCATAAACATCTTCTACTGTAATTCTATCTTCACCAATTGATGCAGAAATTGCATCTATCCCTACAGGTCTTCCTACAAAGTTTTCAATCATTGTTAAAATTATCTTTCTATCAATATTATCAAGACCATATTTATCTATTTCTAGCAAATTAAGTCCCTTAACAGCAACCTTTTCGGTAATTACCCCTCTTTCCACAACTTCTGCATAATCTCTAACTCTTTTTAAGAGTCTATTTGCAATACGAGGAGTTCCTCTTGACCTTTTGGCAATTTCTAAAGCACCTTCTTTTTCAATTGGTATATTTAAAATTTCAGCAGATCTGATAACTATCTTAGTAAGAGCATCAATTGAATAAAGTTCCATATTTAAAAGAACTCCAAACCTATCTCTTAAAGGCGATGTCAACATACCTGACCTTGTTGTCGCTCCTATTAAAGTGAATTTTGCCAAATCAAGCCTAATAGAGCGTGCGGAAGGCCCCTTACCAATAATTATATCAAGTGCATAATCTTCCATAGCAGGATATAAAATTTCTTCAACAGATTTATTTAATCTGTGAATTTCATCAATAAAAAGAACATCATCTTCTTTTAAGTTTGTAAGAATTGATGCTAAATCCCCTTGCCTTTCTATGGCAGGACCAGACGTCACTTTTATATTTACGCCCATTTCATTAGCAATAATTCCAGCTAAAGTGGTTTTCCCTAAACCTGGTGGCCCACTTAATAAAGTGTGGTCCAACGGTTCCTTCCTATTTTTTGCTGCCTTAATAAAAATTTTTAATTTATTTATAACCTTATCCTGGCCAATATAATCTAAAAGCCACTTAGGTCTTAAATTAATTTCCTGTTTATCTTCAACAGAAAAATTTGCATCAATAATTCTTTCATCCATTTACTTTGCCATCACCTTCAGTGCCTGTCTAATAATTTCAGATAATTCTTGACTTTGATCTACATTTCTCAGAGCAATTTTTGCTTCATATTCATTATAGCCTAAGGATAATAGAGCCTCAAGAGCAGGGTCATTATTGATATCTATTGTATCACTACTGTCTAATATACTTAAATCTAAATCTTCTGTAAAAGATTTTTTAGAAATCTTATCTTTGAGTTCAAGAATTATTCTATTAGCAGTCTTTTTTCCAACTCCTGGAGATTTTGTTAATATATTTGCATCTTCACTTAAAATGGCACTTCTAAGTTGAGATGAACCCAAAGCTCCTAAAATTGTCATAGAAAGCTTTGGTCCAACACTTGATACAGTATTTAATAAATCAAAAAGAGTTCTTGAATCTTTATTCAAAAAACCATAGAGTGATATATTATCCTCTCTTAATATTAATCTCAAATATATTTTTAACTCTTCATTCAAACTTAACTTTGAAATATCAAGTTGGCTAATAGATATTAAATATCCTATATCGTTATTATCAAGAACTATTTCGCCTTCATAAATTTCTGATATATTCCCCTTTATAAAATCTAACATTATATCATCCTAAAACTTTCTTTAAAATTGATAGAAGAACCATGAGTTATGGCAACTGCAAGTGCATCTGCCACATCATCAGGTTTTGGTACTTCCTTTAAATTAAGTAAAACCTTTACCATATATTGAATCTGTTCCTTAGTAGCTCTACCATAACCAACCAAAGATTTTTTTATTTGCAAAGGTGTATATTCATAAACATTTCTTGTAAACTGTCTTGCAGCTAAAACTTCTACCCCTCTTGCCTGAGCAACTGTAATTGCAGTTTTAACATTTTTATTAAAAAATAATTCTTCAAATGCTATATCATCTGGTTTAAATTTAATTATTAATTCAGACATTTGAGAATATATCATATCCAATCTATCAGTAATTGGGGTTTTTGCAGGAGTATTAATTTGACCATAGCTTACGGTCTTAAAAGAATTTCCTTTGAAATCTAAAATACCATAACCTATAATTGCAAGTCCAGGGTCAATTCCTAAAATTCTCATATTCCCTCTTAAAAAAATAAAGGTAGTTAACCTACCCTTATTTATATCTTTTCATTACTTTATCGTTAATTCCATCCCAATATCCATTGGTAAGAATTCTATAACCATCAACATATAAAAATTTTAATATTTTTTTATAGAGATTAGAAATCTCATTAACGGAGAGATACGAATTCATTTCCTTAAATCTCGCAGAAGAATCATCACTAAATACAAGCTGTAAATCAAGGTGGGAGTTAATATTAAAAATCTTTTTTCTTAGAAGATTTTTATCAACGCCCCTAACGATTGATGATATATAAGATCTAGTAAACCTATCCCTTCTTAAACTTTTAAAAAGTTCCTTTTTAAAAAAAACCACATCTTTATTTTTAAATTCATAGTTATAAAGTTTCTTCCTACTGTATAGTTCTTCAATTGACAAATAGTTCAAAGCTATCATTTCAAGTTTATTGATTAATTTTGAAGAATTGAAACCTCTTCTGTAGCCCTCTAAATATAAATATAATTCTAATCTATTTATATCATCATGGATTAAACTAGATAGATTTCTGGCAATTAATTCTATGCCTCTTTTTTCTTTATATAATTTTATTATATCTAAACGTAAATTTTCCAAAGACACATATCTGGGAAAAATATTTTCGATAGATTCTTCTATATTATAAATATTTAAAAGAATATTAATACAGTCTGTTTCGTTGTTATAAAGGAAATTTTCAACTAGATAGTTTTTTATATCTTTAAAAGCATAGTTTTTATTATTTGAAATTTTAATATTTGCCAAGCTCATAAAAATTCCTCCGAAATCTATTTTTTATTATACTATAAATTTAAGAGTAATTGTTAAAAAGAAAGCAAATTTTTTAATATTAAATTTATATTACAATAAGATAATACCATCTTTTTTGGCTTGTTGCCTTGTAAGCTCGTCCCAAACGCCAACTTGAACTTCCCCTATATGCTTTTTTTCTAAAAAGTACATACATATTCTTGATTGGCCAATACCCCCACCTATTGTATAGGGAAGATTTTTTTCTATTATATCTCTGTGATAAGGAAGGGTAAGTCTATCTTCATTGCCACAAATTTTGCATTGGCTAACTATAGAATCTTCATCGACTCTTATTCCCATGCTTGATAACTCAATAGAATCATTTAAAACACTATCCCAAAATATTATATCTCCATTTAAATCCCAATCATCATAATCTGGACTTCTAAGGTCATGAGGTTTGCCTGATTTTAATTTTTTTCCGATTCCTTGTATGAAAACTGCCTTCTTATCTTTTGTAATTTCATGTTCCCTTTCTTTAGGACTTAAATCAGGGTAAGCATCTTCAAGTTCTTGAGATGAAACAAAGAAAATTTTTTCAGGCAACTTTTTGGATAAAATGTATGGATAAGTTTGATTAATATATTCTTCACTTCTTTTAAATACCGAAAATATTTCTTTAACAACAAGATGTAAATAATCGTCATTTCTATCAGAAACTCCTATTATTTTTTCCCAATCCCATTGATCAACATAAGACGAATGAATATTATCAAGACTTTCTTCAGCCCTTATTGCATTCATATCTGCATAGATTCCTTCATACATACCAAAATTATATTTTTAATGCGTTTCTTTTCCATTTTGCTAAAGATTGCACAATTTCAACATTAATATCATATTTTCTAATATTAAAGTTAACAGCTTTTTCTCCGGACAAATTGTCGTTCAAACCTGTTTCAGGTCTAACAAAAAGAGGTGCTGAAACTCTTGCCAAATTTAATGTGCTTGCTAAATCTCTTTGAAAATAATCTTTTAAAGATTTTATTGCAATTTGTG
>NZ_AEAA01000005.1:0-796 GCF_000179335.1 Peptoniphilus sp. oral taxon 836 str. F0141 | reverse complement strand
TCCATAGCTCCTTCTGCTGCACCTGCACCAATTATTACGTGCATTTCATCAATAAATAAAATTATATTTTTATTATTTTCGGCTTCCTTGACTACATTTTTTAGTCTTTCTTCAAAATCTCCCCTATATTTTGATCCTGCGATTAATGCAGAAACATCAAGAGTCATAATTTTCTTATCTGCCATAATTTGAGGCACATCTCCATTAAAAATTTTAAGGGCAAGTCCTTCAGCTATAGCAGTTTTACCAACACCCGGCTCACCTATCAAGACAGGATTATTTTTTGTTCTTCTTGATAAAACTTGAATAACTCTTTTTATTTCTTTTTCTCTACCAATTATGGGGTCAATTTTCCCCTCTTGGGCTTTTTTACTTAAATCTATTGTAAATTTATTTAAACTTTCTTGAGATGGATTTTCTTCATTTTCCTCTTCATACTCATCTAAGTTATTTAAAATATCATTTTCTAAATTAATAATATCTATGCCTAATCTTTTTAGAACAAGAATAGCAACGCCTTGCCCCTCTCTTAAAATGCCGAGAAGCAAGTGTTCAGTTCCAACATATCTATTTCCTAATTCTTTTGCTACATCAAAAGAAAGTTCAAAAATTCTTTTAGTTCTTGGCGTATAAGAAACAGAGGCAACTGTAGGTCCTTGACCAGTAGCTACAATATCAAGAGTAGCTTTTTTTGCCTTTTGGTAATCTATTCCCAATTTATCTAAAATTTGTGCTCCAGTATCTGTCCCTTCTTTTATTATTCCTAAAAGAATGTGTTCAGAGCCTATATATGAAT
>NZ_AEAA01000006.1:0-803 GCF_000179335.1 Peptoniphilus sp. oral taxon 836 str. F0141 | reverse complement strand
AGCCTATAAGTGACAAAAAAACAGAAGAAATTTTGGCTAAGGAAGGTATAAAAATTTCTCAAAATACAATTGGTATATGTATAAGAGAATGGAAAAAAGCACAAGGCTTAAAGGAAAAATTAGCCTATGTCTGTGATTATTTGGTAGAGATGGGTTATGATGTCTTGCTTGTTCCCTTTCATATGCCAAGAGATAATGTTTATTCAATGGAACTTGCAAAATTGTGCAAAAATAAGGACAGAATTTCTACAATTACAAGAACTTACAAGGCTCAAGAACTTATGGGAATATTTAGAAAATGCAAATTGTTACTAGCCATGCGCCTACATTCAGTGATTTATGCAGCAGTCGTAAATCTTCCCATGGTAGGTCTTATATATGATCCAAAAGTAAGGGCAATGGTAGATGAACTTGGAATCAGTGAGTATGTAGATGTAGAAAATTTCACCACAGATGAGTTAATAGACCAGGTGAAAAAAGCCCTAAATAATCTAGATCAAAGAAAAATTATTTTAGAAAAAAATACCAATAAAAAGAAAGAAAAAGCAAAAGAGAATATTTCCATAGCCTTAGAGTTATTAAATAAATAAAACAATATATATAGTAAAAGTGCCAGTTCATAATTAACTGACACTTTTACTATATCACCTTTGTAAAAGGCTTAAATTAATAACTGAATTATTTACTTGTAACTATCTTTGGTTTTAATTCATAAATTTATCAATTGTTATAATCTTATTTTCTTCTTGAGATTTTTTTACATCTATTATTCTCTGGTTGGAGGAACCTCTAAATTTTAGCCT
>NZ_AEAA01000007.1:0-8498 GCF_000179335.1 Peptoniphilus sp. oral taxon 836 str. F0141 | reverse complement strand
TATGCCCATTTTGTTTTAATACAATAACTGACGATTCTATGAAACATATAAATAGACATCTTTTGGAGGATTAAATGAATTACGAAGACCAATTAAATAATTTAAAAAAACAGTTAGATAGAGCAAAAGATTTGAAATACAAAGCTGATGCTAGACTAGAAAGTTTAAAAAGTCAAAGAGCAGAATTATTAAAGGAAATAGAAAAAGAGGGCATAAAGCCTGAAGACTTATCTATGGAAATAGAAAAACTTGAAAAAGAAATTGTAGATCTATTCCAAAAAGCAGACTCTATGATGCCAAAGGTATAAAATGAATTTAGAAGAATTAAATAAAAAATTGGAGCAAATAAATTCAAAATTAAATATAGAAAAGGGAAAGCTGCAAGTTATTAGTCAAAACTTTGAAAATACAAAAAAAGAATTGGATAAAGAAATAAAATATGAAGATCTTTTAACTAAAGTAATTTTATTATTTCAAAAAACAGCAACTTATGCCAGAGAACAATCAAAAAGACAAGTAGAAGACTTAGTGACTAGATGCTTACAATTTATTTTTGAAACTGATATTGAATTTTTAATTGAACTTTCTGAAAAACGCTCAGTTCCAAATGCAGAATTTTATGTGAGAAGTAATTATGATGAAGGATATAGTATTATAACAAAGCCAGAACTTGAAAGGGGAGGTGGAGTTGTAGATATAATTTCCATAGCTCTAAGAATAGCTTTTATTCAACTACATAAACCTGTTTTGCAGGGACCAATAATTTTAGATGAACCAGGAAAACATGTTAGCGAGGACTATATTTTTAACTTAGGAGATTTTCTAAGTAAATCTAGCTCATTATTTAAAAGACAAATAATTATGGTTACACATAATGCTCATCTTGCACAAATATGCGATAAATCCTATTCAGTTGACATCAAAAATGGTGTGAGCTGTGTAGAGGAGATTAATGAAAATATTTAAAAACAAATTATTCAAATAAAGTTTTAAAAGATTAATTAGTGCTTGACTTTAATACAAGAAATTGTTAGTATGATATTGATAGTTGTTATACGTACAATAAAACTTTATTATTCAATAAAATATTTACATTTGATTAGGAGGATATCATGAAATATAATTCAAAAATTAAAAGTAAACAAACAGATGGTTTATTTGAAGCTATTCTTGAATTAGATAATATGGAAGAATGCTACAGATTTTTTGAAGATATTTGTACCGTTAAAGAAATTAAAGCTATATCTCAAAGATTAGAAGTAGTTAAATTATTAATTAAAGAAAAAACATATCATGAAATTGAAAGCGAAACTGGAGCATCTACAGCAACAATATCTAGAATAAACAGATCTTTAAATTATGGTGCTGATGGTTATAAAATAGTTTTAGAAAAACTTGGTTTACTAAATGATAATGATAAGGACAAAGAATAATCTTTATTTTTGATTAAACCATAAAAGGGCTTATTATCTTATAAGCCCTTTTATAATATTGAATTTTTTAACCCTTTTTTACAAGTTTCTGTAAAAATTCATTAGTACTTTTGATATTTATTGTCGAAAAATCTTGATATATGACCAATCCTAATTTATTACTGGGATGTCTTTTTATATTAATCCTTTTCGTATAATCAACAAGTACATTATTAGAATCTCCGAAAGAAGAATACTTTGCTGCTAATGCAGCACAGGCATTGAGAACATCAATTGGTGGATTATCACCTTTATTTTTTAAGATTACATGAGAACCTGGTCCTTCTTTAACGTGAAACCAGTAATCATCCTTATTAGCAAATTTTAATGTCAAATAATCATTTTGCTTGTTATTTTTACCCAGGAATATATTGTAACCATCCATCTCAAACTCTAAAAAGTTTTTTGTATTTGATTTAGATTTCTTTTTTAAATTTCTTTTATTATTTTTAATTAAGCCTTGGTTTTGCATCTCTTCTTTTAAGTCTTCTATATCATCTAAACTTTCCATCAGGCTTATATTTAATAACAATGATTCTAAATAGGATATTAAAGCCTTATCATCTTCAATTTGCTTGTATAAAATCCCTGCAGCTTTTTTCAATTTTGAATATTTTTTATAGTATCTATTGGCATTTTGTTGAGCATTTAATTTTATATCTAGAGGTATTTCAATTTCATTCATATTATCATAATAATTTGAACATTTAAGAGTTTTGTCTCCGGGTTTTATATTATGAAAGTTTGAAGAAATTAAATCAGCATAAACTTTATATCTATCCCTATCTAAGGCTTCATTTAATTCTTGTGCCTGAAATTCTAATTTTCTTTTGGTTCTTTTTATACTCAGCCTAATAATCTTTTGATAATTCGATGTTAAAGAATTAATCCTATTATCCACTTGCTTATGAGCATAAAACTCATCTAAAAGCTCATTAATTGAAGAAACTTTGATTTTTTCATTATCGTTATAAAACTTCAAATCTATGGAGTAGAAATCTGAAAATTTTTCACTTTTTAAAATTTTAATCGGTTGAAATTTACATTTTTTTATAGATTCAAAAATTTCATAAAAACTTTTTTCTATCATATTAATATCATTTTCGCTATATGACAAGAAAGCTCTATCCATATCAATACCACTTCTATAGTTTAATTCCATTACCATTTGTGGGCTAATACCGGTATAAGTATTCATCAAAAATCTTTTTAGATTTAAATTTTTATCAGCATTTAATATTCTTGATTTTAAATCATATTCATCCCTAGGATCTGATCCTTTAGATATATCTATTGGATTATAAATAGCTCCTGGAACAATTTCTCTTACTCTTGACTTATTAAAATTAATCCTTTTTAAACTATCTAGTATTTTAGAGTCCTTATTCACTAAAATTATGTTAGAATATTTACCCATAATCTCAAGTATCAAAGATTTATCTTCAAGTAATCCTAATTCATCTTTTGAAGAAAAATCAAATTTTATAATCCTATCCATTTTATATTGAGTGATTTGATTTAAAATACTTCCTTCTAAATGTTTTCTAAGCAACATACAAAATGCTGGAGGATTGCTTGGATTATCAATAATATTTTCTGTTAAATGAACTCTAGGATAATTTCCAGATGCCGACAACAACAATTTATACTTTATTCTTGAAGCTCTTATATTTATAAGAATCTCATCTTTTGAAGGTTGGTAAATTTTATCTATTTTACCATTTACTAATTTATTATTTAATTCATACACTAGGCATGCACAAACGCTACCGTCTAAAGACATATAATCACCATAGTTAATTATAACATAAATATTTCATTGTTTTATAGTGTTAAAAATAGTATAATTAATTAAACTAATTAAGAAGGGGAAAGGTGGTATAATTTTGGAAATTAAGGAAAATTTAAAAAAAGTCGACTTTGAAATTTTTTCCGCTATAGAAAAAGAAACTAAGAGGCAAAGAGAACATGTTGAATTAATAGCATCAGAAAACTTTGTTTCAGAAGCTGTTTTAGAGGCAATAGGCTCTACACCAACAAATAAATATTCTGAAGGATATCCAGCAAAGCGCTATTATGCTGGTTGTGAACATATAGATACTATTGAAACTTTGGCAATAGAAAGACTAAAAAAACTATTTAATTCCGAACATGCAAATGTACAACCACACTCTGGCTCAAATGCAAATTTAATTGTTTATTCAGCTCTTCTAAAACCAGGCGATAAAGTTATGGGAATGAATCTTGACGAAGGAGGTCACTTAAGCCATGGAAGTCCAGTAAACTTTTCTGGAAAATTTTATAATTTCACTTCCTATGGTTTAAATCCTGAAACTGAAAGAATTGACTATGATGCTTGCTATAAATTAGCAAAAGAGGTAAAACCAAAACTAATTGTAGCTGGAGCTTCAGCTTATCCAAGAAAAATAGATTTTTCTAAATTTAGAGAAATAGCTGATGCGGTGGGTGCTTATCTGATGGTAGATATGGCTCATATTGCTGGACTCGTTGCTGCAGGTTTTCATATGAATCCTTGTCCATATGCTGATTTTGTAACATCCACTACTCATAAGACCCTTAGAGGACCTAGAGGTGGAATTATCTTAACTAATAACGAGAATAAAAAACTCTTAGATAAATCTGTTTTTCCAGGTTTCCAAGGTGGACCACTTGAAAATATAATAGCTGCCAAAGCGGTATGCTTTAAAGAAGCATTAGAACCCTCCTTTAAAGTTTACATTGAACAAATTATTAAAAATGCACAAAAAATGGGAGATGTGTTACAAGAAGGTGGCATAAGACTTGTATCAGGAGGAACTGACAACCATTTACTACTTTTAGACGTTAGAAACTTAAATTTAACAGGCAAAGAAGCAGAAAAGTTATTGTCAGAAGTAAATATTACTACAAATAAAAATGCTATTCCAAACGACCCTCAAACACCAATGGTAACCAGCGGTGTTAGAATTGGTACACCTGCCATTACTACAAGAGGAATGAAAGAAAATGATGTTGAAAAAATTGCATTATTAATGATAGATGCCCTAAAACAAAAGCGAGATGCACAAACAATTAAAGCTGAAGTTTTAGAAATTTTAAAATCTTTTCCTTTATATGAAAATTAAATCTATAGAGATAAGGCATAAGTCTTATCTCTATTTTAATAGGTATATGTAAATATATGTTCGAACATATATTTGTACATATGTTTTAATGTTCTTATATGAAAATTTTCCTAATTTTTCCTAATAATGAAACAAATATATAAATTAAGTTATTTTATTAAAAAATAGTTAATTTATGAATTTAAGATGATTCGTGTAATTGGTCATTAAAATTAATAAATTCAACAAATAATATTTATTTAATCTATAAATAATTTCAGAACATAAGTATAGAATATATTTTTTCGTATTTAAACAAATTTATATAATATAAAGAATAAAAAGGTTTGAATTAATTATAGTTATATATTAGATCTAAGAAAAAATCTCGAATTTAATTTAACTGTGTATGATTATAAAATTAAAATTTTCCTTAAAAAGATTTACTAGCATAGAATTACTGCATAAACAATAAATATGATTAATATTTATAATATATCTTTCTATAAGGTATAATCAAAGGCTTTGAGATATTAAAAAATTATAAAATAATACAAAAATAGTCACAAAATTATTATTTTGTGACTATTTTTTACTCTCGCCTTTATTCAATATAAAGGATAATTTTCTTTGCTTTTAATATCTTATACTTTTTATAATATACAAAATATATTCCCATATACTAAGAAATAATGGTTTATCAAACAATAGACAATGACATTCTTTGAATTAATTAAAATATAATCAATATAATTTAGATTATAACCTATTGTTAACTGTTATCACCGTTTTATATAATTAAAACGTCTATTTTTTAAATATATCTTAAGTCTATAAAATAGCAAAATATTTTTTTATAACAAATAATTTTTATTACATATAAAGATTTGACTTTTCACCGACTAAAGATTTATCTTCCCTATCATTTTTATCAGTGTTTTTAAATAATTCATCAAGAGAATTTTTACTAGCATTTGAACTTTTATTTTCATCTGTATTTTTTTCAATATTTTTGTCTGTATCTTTTGGCTTATTTTTAAAAGAGCCTTCAATATATACATTATTGTCTTTCCAGTTAACTTTTAATCCCATAGCTTCAGAAATAAATCTAATAGGAACATATGTCCTTCCATCATATAATATTGGTGCAGCATCTGTTTCTATAACTTCTTTACCGCTATTTTCATGAAAAGTAGCTTGTTTTTCACCAATATTCATTTTTATCAATTTTGTTCCGACACCGCCTATAAGTATTCCTTGCTTATTGGTTTGCGCTTCAGTATAAAATTGAATATAGGCTCCTAACTCCTCTGTTATATATCTGATAGGTACCATTACCCTATCATTAGTTTTATCTAAATAAGCTTTGCCATAAGTATCAGGAATAGCTTTTATTTGGTTATTAATATAAATATCTATTTTTGTATTGCTAGCTTCCTTAGGAAGTTTACCGGCCGCAAAAACACTTGAACTTGTAATAGTTACAATTGATAGTGTAAATACAAGTAATTTCTTTTTTAAATTCATTATATTTCTCCTTTATTTTCGTCTTCAATTATATTAGACAGAGGATTTTGTTCCACTGTATTTTTTAACATAGCATCATTAACGTGAGTATAAATCTGTGTAGTTGTTATAGATTCATGACCTAAAATTTCTTGCAAGGACTTTATATCAGCATTTCCATACTGATACATTAAAGTAGCTGCAGTATGTCTTAATTTATGAACAGTATATTTGTTTGGATCTAGCCCTGAATTTCTGATATGTTTTTCAATCATATGTTGGATAGACCTGTTAGACATTCTCTTTTTTCTCATACTTATAAAAAGTGCATCTGTTGAAACCTTTGGTCTATGCATTAAATAATTTTTTATAGAATATATACAAGCATTATTTAAATAAATTTGTCTCTCTTTATTTCCCTTACCTAATACTCTTATCATCTCATCCTTTATAGATGAAATATTAATTTGACTAAGTTCAGAAAGTCTCATACCACAATTTAAAAATAAAGTGCAAATACAGTAATCTCTAGTCCTATAAAAATCATTTTCTTTAGAATTTTCAATGGTCTTTAATAAATTAATGGCTTGGTCTAAATTCAAATATATAGGTAAAGATTTTTCAATTTTAGGGAGATCCACACTCTCACTAGGATTAATCTTTAATAGGTCTATTTTATTTGTTAAATAATCAAAAAAAGCCCTTACTGCAGAAATTTTTCTATACTTTGACTTATTTGAAAGTTTTCTTTCTTTATCAAGGTATGAAATATAAGCATAAATATCTTGTTTATTTATAGCTTTTAATAAATCCTCATCAACCTTATCAATATCAACTTCATCTAAAGATTTGACATTATCATAAAAATTAGTTTTTCTTAATATCATATATCTAAGAAAAATTCTTAAATCATAATAATATTCTTTAATAGTATTTTCAGAATGTCCCTTAGAAGAAGATAGATAATCTAAAAAATCATCTAAAATATTTGATTTAATCATAATTCTCCTAAAAAAACCTGACTTTTATAGTCAGGTTTATATTATTTTGCATATTCAACTGCTCTTGTTTCTCTAATGACATTAACCTTAATTTGTCCCGGAAAATCAAGTTCTGCCTCAATTTTCTTAACAATATTTCTAGCAGTTATTGTTATTTCAGCCTCAGAAATTTCTTGAGGTTTTACGATAATTCTAATTTCTCTACCAGCTTGAACTGCATAAGATTTTTCTATTCCTTGGAATGAATTAGCAATTTCTTCAAGCTTTTCAAGTCTTTGAATATAAGCTTCAACAGTTTCACGTCTTGCTCCGGGTCTTGCAGCTGAAATAGCATCAGCTGACTGAACAAGAATAGATTCAACGCATATAGGTTCAACATCTCCATGATGAGATTCTATAGCATTAATAACTTTTTCAGGCTCATTATATTTACGAGCAATTTCGACACCAAGTTCAACGTGAGTTGCGTTAATATTATGGTCAATACTCTTACCTATATCATGCAACAATCCGCCTCTTCTAGCTAGCTTAACATCTGCACCTATTTCTGCTGCTAAAATTCCAGCAATTTGTGAAACTTCCACAGAATGCTTAAGGTTATTTTGTCCATAGCTTGTTCTATATTTTAGTCTGCCAAGGTACTTAATAATTTCAGGATGCAATCCATGAACACCAGCATCATAAGCTGCTTGTTCTCCAGATTCTTTTATTATTGTTTCTACTTCTTCTTGAGCTTTATTTACAGCTTCCTCAATACGTGACGGATGAATTCTACCATCATTAACAAGTTTTTCCAAGGCAACTCTAGCAACCTCACGTCTAACTGGATCGAAGCAAGATAAAACTACTGCTTCCGGTGTATCATCAATTATTAAGTCAACACCTGTTAAAGATTCAATTGCTCTGATATTTCTACCTTCCCTACCAATTATTCTACCTTTCATTTCATCATTAGGTAGATTAACAACGGAAACTGTTGTTTCAGTAACCTGGTCTGCAGCTACTCTTTGAATAGCTGTTGCAATTACATCTCTTGCATACTTATTTGATTCATCCTTAATTCTTTGTTCATTTTCTTTAATAATTAAAGCTGATTCCTGAGTTATTTGGCTTTCTAATTGGCTAAGAAGAATTTTTTTACCTTCTTCAGCAGTTAAGCCTGCAACTTTTTGAAGTTCTTCTTCTCTCTGAGCGATAAGTTTTTCAGCAGTTTCTTCCTTTTCCTTAAGACTTTCAAGTTTTTGTGACAATTTCTCATCTTTTTTATCAACTTGATTAGATTTTCTTTCAATCTGTTCTTCTCTATTAAGCACTCTAGATTCTAATTGCTTAAGTTCAGCCTTCTGACTATTTATTTTCTTTTCTTCAGAAGCTCTAATTTTTTGGATTTCATCTTTAGCTTCAACTAAAAGTTC
>NZ_AEAA01000008.1:0-2816 GCF_000179335.1 Peptoniphilus sp. oral taxon 836 str. F0141 | reverse complement strand
GGTCGGTGTAGTGAGTTTGACCGTTTAGACCTGCCTTATAAATACTTTCAATTATTCCTTTATCTGTTTCTATATCAGGATCGCCCACACCAAAATCAATTAAATCTCTGTATATTTTTGAATAGTCATCTGAAAATGGAGATGCAGGGATTTTTCTAAAATTTCTTCCAATAAAATTTTTCATTCTTTTTTCCTCCTTTTGTAATTTTAACATATTTTTTATATATGAATAAAGTGTAATTTATAGGGGGTATATATATGGTATAATTAAAACACTAACTAATTTGGAGGGGCAATGGAAAAGATAGTAGTCAGACCAAGCGGCCCATTAAAAGGGAAAATAAGAATAGGTGGGGCAAAAAATGCAGCACTTCCTATTTTGGCAGCTTGTCTTTTAGGAACAGAAGATATAGTTTTGGAAGATGTACCAAAATTAAAAGATGTAGAAATAATGATTGAAGTTCTAAGAGAACTTGGGGTTAAAGTAAAATATGATGGAGACCTAATTGTTATTAATTCAAAAAATCTAACAAGTTATCAGACAAATTATGAGCTTATGAGCAAAATGAGAGCATCATTCTTAGTTATGGGACCACTACTTGCAAGAATGGGCAAAGCTGTTAATTCTTTACCCGGCGGATGTGCCATAGGTTCAAGACCAATAGATTTACACTTAAAAGGTTTTAAAGCTTTAGGAGCAAAAGTTGAAATGACTCATGGAAATATTTCTGCTAAAGCTGATAAATTACAAGCAAATAATATTTATTTAGATTTCCCGTCAGTAGGTGCAACAGAAAATATTATTATGACTGCCACTTTAGCTGAAGGAGAAACTTTGATAGAAAATTGTGCCAAGGAGCCTGAAATTGTCGATTTAGCAAGTTTTCTTAATAAGATGGGGGCTAAAATCACAGGTGCAGGAACTTCAACTATAAAAATAAAGGGAGTTCAAAAATTGAAAGGATGTTACCATCAAATAATTCCTGATAGAATTGTTGCTGGTACTTTTATGATAGCACCGGCAATTACTGGCGGAGATGTTCTTTTAGAAAATGTAATCACAAATCATATGAAACCAATTTTAGCAAAGCTTGAAGAAGCTGGGGCAGAAGTTATAGTAGATGATGATAAGGTAAGAGTTATAGGTAAGGAAAAAATTTATCCATTTGAAATAAAAACTCTTCCTCATCCAGGATTTCCTACAGATATGCAAGCTCCTTTTATGGCTTTACTAACTCAGGCTGAAGGTCAATCATCAATCATTGAAACAGTTTTTGAAAATAGATTTATGCACGCTGAAGAATTAAAGAAAATGGGGGCAAAAATCAAGGTTGTTGATAGGGAAGCAATAATATTGGGCAAGTCTAAATTGTATGGCTCAAAAGTAAATGCAACTGATTTAAGAGCAGGTGCTGCTCTAATTTTAGCCGGATTAGTAGCTGAAGGACAGACAGAAATCTCACAAATTTACCATATAGATAGGGGATACGAAAATATAGTTGAAAAATTCCAAGATAGGTGCTGACATTAGACGAATAGAAACAGATTGAGAGGATGATTGTATGAAAAAAATTATAGTATTAATGTTGGGAATCATGTTATTTTTTACAGGATGTGGAAAAAATACTTCTCAATCAAAAAATAATTCTGATACATTGAGAGTTTGTTTATCTGAAGATGCCAAAAATATTGATACTGCTCAAATTAACGATGATTATTCAGTTAATATTATAAATCAAGTTTATGATACTTTGGTAGAATTAAAACCTGATGGAAGCCTTGTAAATTCTCTGGCTGAAAAAATTGAAAATCCAGATCCACAAACTTTTATAATAACTTTAAAACCAGGGATTAAATTTTCAAATGGTGATGATTTAACTGTTGAAGATGTAATTTTTTCTTTAAAGAGAGCAGCATCTAGCGACCAATTCAAGACTTTTTACGGAAAAATAGATGAAAATTCTTATGAAAAAATAGATGATAGAACTTTGAAGTTTACTCTAAAAGAAATTGATGCTACTTTTCTAAAAGCACTTGGTCATCCTGCAGTTTCAATAGTTTCAAAGAAATTTGTAGAAAATGGTGGAGATTTAACTAAAGATTGTCTTGGTACGGGGGCTTATGTTCTTGACGAATGGGTACAAAATGACCATGCAAATTTTTCTTATAATAAATATTATTGGGGTGCTGAACCTAAATATAAAAATATAGAAATGAAAGTCATTCCTGAATCGTCACAAAGGTTAATTGAAGTTGAATCAGGAGGTATGGATTTAGCTTTAAAAATTGACCCTAATGACATTAAAAGTATTGAAGAAAATGAAGATTTAAAACTTCTTAAAAAAATGGACAATTCAGTGCATTTCATAGGTTTTAATATGGCAAAAAAACCTTTTGATAATAAAATAGCAAGACAAGCTCTAGTTAATGCTATAGATATGGAATCAATTTTTAAAACTGTTTATATGAACAGTGGCACTTTAGCATCAAGTCCTGTTAATCCAAATTTTAAATATTCCCTAGCTGGTGAACTCAAACCCTATAATAAAAATATAGAAAAAGCCAAAGAATTATTTGCCAAGGCAAATATTAAAGATGATAGTGAACTGACTATTTATGTTTCTGATAACCAAACAAGAGTAAATGTTGCAACAATGATGCAAGACCAGCTTAAAGATTTTGGTATAAATTTAAAAGTGGTAAGACTTGAATGGGGAGCCTTTATGGATGCTTTAAAAAATGGAGACCATAATATGTTTATAATGTCTTGGAATCCATCTATTATTGATACTCACTACGAATTATATCAACCTTTC
>NZ_AEAA01000009.1:0-862 GCF_000179335.1 Peptoniphilus sp. oral taxon 836 str. F0141 | reverse complement strand
ATGAATGTGTAATCATTGATCCGGGTTATGAAAGTCAAAGAATAATAGATACTATTGAAAAAGAGAAATTAAAGCCTTTATATATACTATTGACACATGGTCATATTGACCATATAGGTGCTGTAAAAGATTTGAAAGATAAGTATGGTATTTCTGTATATATTCATAATAAAGATAAAGATATGTTAGAAAAACCAAATAAAAATTCGGCAAGTCTTTACGGAATGAGTGTTAATGGAGCAAAAGCTGATTATTTTGTTAAAGAAGGAAATGATATTAAATTTTCTGATGATTCATTTAAAGTAATAGAAACTCCTGGCCACACAGGAGGAGGGGTTTGTTATAAACTTGATAATATTTTATTTTCAGGGGACACACTTTTTCTCGGTTCTATAGGCAGATACGATTTTCCAGAATCTTCGGGATTAGACTTAATGAATTCTCTTAAAAAATTAACTTTACTTGATAAAAATACAATTGTTTTGCCTGGACATGGACCAGAAACTTCAATTGAATATGAACTAAATTACAATCCATATTTAAAAAGGCTATGATAAGTATAAATTGCCAAGATAAAAAGTTTAAAAAGTTATTAAACGATTTCTTAATTTTTAAATTTCCTCAAAATTTTGAGATTGAGGAAATTTTTTTTGATATTGAATTTATAAATCAAATATGTATTTTTACTATAAAATATAGTAATCAAGAAAAAATTTATAAATTAAAATATGCAGAAAAACATTCATTGCTAAAGGTCATAAAAAAATTATCTTGATATATTTTGATGGAATTGTCAATTATGACAAGTCTTTTGGTATACTAACAGGAGTAAGACCTTTAAAGCTTTATAGAAAAATAAGAA
>NZ_AEAA01000010.1:0-2965 GCF_000179335.1 Peptoniphilus sp. oral taxon 836 str. F0141 | reverse complement strand
AAAGGATAAAGACCATAAAAAATGCTAGAAGAAATAGGAGAACTTGCAGACCTTTTAATTTTAGTTGATTTAGAAAATAAGTCAAATGAAGATATAGAGATTTTAGAAAAAGAAGCACAAGCTAGTGTAAAAATAGTAATGTCTAAGTCATCTCTTAAAGAAGCTCTAAATTATATAGTTCCCATGGCAAGACCTGATGATTTAATATTAGTAAGCGGAAGCCTTCAGCTTATAAAAGAGTTTTATATTTTAAAAGAAATGGACGAGCTAAGTTATGATTGAAAAAGAAGAAATTATAAATTACTTAAAAAAATAGAGAAGAAATTTTCCGCAAATGATTATAATGGCAAAGATTCTAGGGAATTTGAAATTATAGAAGGAAAAGTTCCAATTATGCTATCTGCACCTCATAGTGTAAATCATTTTAGAAATGGGAAAATTAAATATTGTGATTTATTTACAGGTTCAATTTGTCTATATTTGCAAAAAGTTACGGGATGTCATTTAATATATGCACTTAACCAGTCATCATCTGATGCAAATTTTGACAGTGAGGAAAATTCATCATATAAGAGAGCCTTAAAGAAATATATAAAGAAAATAACATAAAAATTTTATTTGATATTCATGGATGCGATAAGGAAAAAGAATGTGCTGTAGAAATAGGAACAACAGATGATAAAGATTCATCTTTAAATGATTATAAATTTATTAAGGACTTGGTTATTTATACAGTAGAGGATTTTTTTTACAATCACGAAAAAAATAAAGTTTTTGTTAATCAAGTTTTTAAAGCCTCAAATATAAATACTTTAACAAATTATATTCATAGAGAATGCAATATAAGCACCATGCAACTGGAAATAAATAATTTGTTGAGAAATTTATATGATAAAAATAATGAGGACAATGTATTTAATTTAATTGTTTCTTTGGAATATATTATTGGCACATTGGCAAAAGTAGATTGGAATGCAAAAAGTCATAAAGTTTTAAAACTCAACAGGGCAAGAATACATAAGCCACAGGACATAGCTGGACTTGATTATAAGGAATTATTTAAGGAGGAAAATCCTGAGAATTTAAATAAAATTATACCTACATATAATTATGGTATTTCAACATATAAGGGACAAATTGAATTAGTTCATATATATGACAGTAAAGAAATAAATAGTCCCAACAATAATGAAAAAAATTCTAAAAATATTTATCTGACAAATAGGTTTATAGAATTGCTATCTTATAACGGAGTTTTGCAGAAAAATTTTTCAGACTGGAAACAAAGAATTATAGGTATGCCTATTGTTGTTCACTTATATAAAAAGTATGATTTACCTATTGGTGTACCAAAGATTGATAAGATAGCAAATATTTCTTTTTCCCAAGCCTTGTATGATAAATTTCTTGCTTATTCATCGACTTATGATTTTTATGTCTATAATAAATATGTTGGTCTTAAGATGTTAATTGATTATAACAAAGCCAACTATGGAGATAAGGGTAGAATAAGTAGGGACGGAGTAGCCTTAGAAAGAATAATGATTCCAAGGTATTATAAATTATTGTTAGCTTGTATCAATTATCCCTTTGAATACTTAAGAAAAGAAGAATATCAATTGATGCTTGCCCAGTTAGATGATGAGGTAAAAGATTTATGCTTGAAATATTATAAAAAAATCCCTGGCGACAATTATTATATTGTAAATAACAACTCTTCATTGTCTGATGAGCAGATTTCTAAAATTAGTCAAAGTCAGGAAAATATAGTTAATAATAAGATAGAACTTCTTGTTTTACCCAAGAAAATACAAACAGAAGAAATAAAATTGTCTGTATTGGAAAGTATAAAAAATAAATTTTATAGTTTTTATGTAGGCTATAGTTTTGTTTTTTTAAGGTGTAGCTGGGCAGCAGAAACTGATGATAATTATGGTATAGTCAGAGTATCTTCAAATGTTATGATGATTTTAGGGACAGAGGATAATGATAAAATAGATATTTCTTATAATGAAAAAACAATTACTGCAAGAATATTAACTGATGACAATTGTCGTGACTATATTATAGAAATGCCAGCAACAATCAGAAAAAAACTTGACATGAATGGGATAGGATGTATTGTAAAAGTTAAGAGAAATATGGAATATAATTTTAAAAGGCACTCCATTAGCCAAGGGATAACTTTTTTAGGAACAGTAATAACAGTAGCAGAGCTAAAATGCTCTTTATTTATTAAGTTTTTGCTAATTATATTGATATTTCCTTTAATTTTGTGGTGGATTTTTAATGAGGAAAGAATTAAGGTAAAATGATAAAAAAACTCAGAGGATATTTAATTGCTCGATATGATAATATGTGTAATTCCTACACCTGTAAAAGATTAGAACAAGAAGCAAAAAGCCTAAATATTGAAATGAATACAATTGGAGTCTGTGACACAATAATATGTGAAAATAAAATATTACACAAAGCTCATCAATTGGATAAAGTTGATTTTTTAATAAATAGACATAAACATGGGCATATAAAAGATAGGTTAAATTCATTAGCAAAAAAATCTTACAATAACCTATCTTCTTTTAATACTTATCTGGATAAATTTTCCCAGTTGGAAAATATTTCTTCACTACATTTCTTAAAACCCAAATATTTTTTGGCAAGTGCAGATAAATCTTTTGAAGAAGTATCTAAAATTTTATCAGATCCTTTTGTGATTAAAGGTTTAGATGGTTCTGAAGGCGACCAAGTTTATCTTATAAAAAGTGAGGAAGATTTAAAAAAAATAAGGACTTTTTATGGCATAGACAAAGAGTTTTTATTTGAAGAATTTATAGAGTCATCTTTTGGTAGAGATATAAGGATGTATGCAATAAAAGGTAAGATTAAGGCTGCAATGTTAAGAAAATCAAACATGGATTTTAGGGCAAACTTTGCCCTAGGTGCTAAGCTAAGCCCCTATGAT
>NZ_AEAA01000011.1:0-925 GCF_000179335.1 Peptoniphilus sp. oral taxon 836 str. F0141 | reverse complement strand
AGAGATGGAAAAGATTATGTTTTGGCATTAAAAAAAGATGGAAATAATACCTACAGGATTGCAAATGTAGAGGTAAAAAAAGGACTTGAAAATGACTTTGAATGTGCAATAAAAGGCAAGGACTTAAAAAGGGATATGAAAGTTCTTTCTAATACTCAAGGATATGGAGAGGGACAAATAATTAATATATCAGAGAAGGCTGAAAACGAAGAAGAAAATAAAGAAAATTTAGAAAATAAAAATGGAGAATAGGATGACTAAACTTATTGAAATGAAAGAAATTAAAAAATCTTTCAATATAGGCAAAGAAAATGAGCTTGAAATTCTTCATGGCATAAATTTACAAGTAAATGCTGGGGAATTTGTATCAATAGTCGGTCAATCTGGTTCAGGAAAATCTACTTTAATGAATATAATAGGTCTTTTAGATAGGCAGACTACTGGTCTATATTCCCTAAATGGTGTGGACATAAAATCATTAAATGATGTAGAACTTTCTTCATATAGATCAAAGAAAATTGGTTTTGTATTTCAAAATTTCAATCTGATTCCAAGATCAAATGCCCTTAAAAATGTAGAACTCCCCATGCTTTATGCTAAAGTTTCAAGAAAAGAAAGAGAAGAAAGAGCAAAAATACTTTTGGAAGCCGTGGATATGAAAGAGAGAATGAGTCATGCACCATCAGAACTTTCAGGAGGACAGAAGCAAAGAGTAGCTATAGCTAGAGCCATGGCAAATGATCCGGATATTATTCTTGCAGATGAACCTACAGGTGCTTTAGATTCTGAAACAGGTAGACAGGTAATGGATTTATTTCACAAACTAAATGAAGAGGAAAAAAGAACTATAGTTGTAATAACTCATGATTTGGAACTTGCTGAGGAAGCCGACAGAATTTATAGGATGAAAGACGGAATGTTGGAG
>NZ_AEAA01000012.1:0-787 GCF_000179335.1 Peptoniphilus sp. oral taxon 836 str. F0141 | reverse complement strand
GTAGTAAGAAAAAAATAATTACTACTGAAGGCAAAAATAACAAGTAAGTTAAAGAATTAAATAGCATAAAACCTCCATTCAATTATTATAGCAGAAATTATTAATTATAAAAGATTATAAAAATTTTTTAAAAAGGTTGTATTAACAACAGAAATAATTGATAATTATTGTTAATATGATATTAGAAAAAATATAAAGGGATGAGTTTTATGGATATTAATCAAACAGTATATAAATTATGCACGCAAAATAAAGATTTGAGAGATTTTCTAATCTCTAAAGGATTTAATAATTTGTCTAGTGACACAATGTTTAATACTATGGCAAAAATGATAAAGTTAAAAGATGCCTTAAAATTAAAAAATATAGATGCAGAGATTTTTCAAGAAGAATACAAAAGTTTTTCATCTAAAGTGATTGAAAACGAAAATTTTGAAAATAAAGATTCAAAATACACGATAGAAGGAGCTGTACCTTGTCCTATAAGAGTTCCCCTGATGGAATCTTTAAAAGACTTTTCTTCAGGCAAGGATATAGATATAGATTTTGATTTGAGATCAGCAAACCTTGGTATGGATTTTGTATTTGATAAGTTCAAAAATAAAAAGAAACTTCCAGACTTAATCACAACAGCTGGATTTGAATTAATTTTAGATGACAAAATTTATGAAGAGGTTAAAAAGTCTTATACAGATTGCAATATACCAATAAATGATGATTTTATAAAAAGAGGGGTAGATTTAAAAGACCCTGAAGGAATTTTTCATATTTTAGGAATCGTGCCAGC
>NZ_AEAA01000013.1:0-2461 GCF_000179335.1 Peptoniphilus sp. oral taxon 836 str. F0141 | reverse complement strand
ATTTATCTATAAAAGATATTATTACTATGCCTGGAGTATTAGTTGAAAGTGAAGATAATGAGGTTTCTAAGGAGCTTGAAGATTTATTATTTACAACTTTAACAAATACATTAGAATCTTTTATTACTTCAAGATTAAGTGAAGGTCAAGCCATTAAGGAAGATTTTAAAACTAAACTATCAAGTATAAAAGATATAGTTGCAAAAGTTGAAGAACTTTCACCAATTTCCCTAAAGGAAAATGAAGAAAAATTAAAGAACAAATTAAATAATTATTTAGATGAAAGTGAAATTGATAGACAAAGAATAGCAACAGAATGTTTTTTGCTAGTAGATAAACTTTCTATTGATGAGGAAATCACTAGGCTAAAAATTCATCTAGATAGATTTAATCATATAATGAATTTAGAAGAAAGTATTGGTAGAAAATTGGACTTTTTATTGCAAGAAATTAATAGAGAAATCAATACTATTGGGTCCAAATCCAATAATATTGATATCTTAAATAATGTTGTTCTTGTTAAATCTGAAGTAGAAAGAATTAGAGAACAAGTCCAAAATATTGAGTAGATAAGTATAGAGGTGTAATTTGAGCGGCGGATTTTTATTGGTACTATCAGGTCCATCTGGAAGTGGTAAGGGAACTGTAAGTCAAGCAATAATGAAAGAAAATAAAGAAATTGTATTTTCAACTTCTGTTACTACAAGAACTCCAAGACCTGGAGAAGTTAACGGAGAAAATTACTTTTTTGTTAGTAAAACTAAATTTGAACAAATGGTTGAAAAAGATGAATTATTAGAGCATGCTTTTGTTCATACCAATTACTATGGAACACCCAAACAATTTGTTTTTGACCAGATTGAAAATGGGGAAATTGTACTACTTGAAATTGACGTTCAAGGTGCATTACAGATAAAAAAGAAATATAAGGAAGCTGTTTTTATATTCTTAATTCCACCAACTATGGAAGAATTAAGAAACAGATTAGTAAAAAGAGATACAGAGTCTGAGGAAGAGATTAATACAAGATTTAAAAATGCCTTTAGAGAACTTGATTTTGTAGGTGAATATGACTATTTTGTTATTAACGATAAAGTAAGTCAGGCTGTAATAGATATTGAAAATATTATAGCTGCTGAAAAATTAAGAGTAAAAAGACATAAGGATATTAAAAGTGAAGTTCTAAAAGAAAAGGAGAAGATTTAATGAATATACCTTCATTTAAAGAATTAATGGAAAAATCTGATTCAAGATATGAACTTTGTATGTTAGTTTCAAAAAGGTCCAGAAAATTAGTAGACGGTCAAAAAGCTTTAGTTGATACTGATATGAAAAAACCTGTTTCTGTCGCTTTAGAAGAAGTGATGGAAGGAAAAATAATTTTTGGTCAAGAAATGAGCGACAAAGAATATGAAGAAAAAATTGCAGTAGAAAGATTAGAATTAGAAGAAAAACTTAGAAATGAAATAAAGGATTCACCACAAGAAGAGGAATAATATGCTAAGAAATAAAAAGATTCTTCTAGGTGTTACAGGAGGGATTGCAGCTTATAAATCTCCATCCATTTGTTCGATTTTAAGAAAACAAGGAGCAGAGGTTAAAGTTATAATGACAGAAGCTGCAAAGAAATTTATAAGTCCATTAACTATGCAAACTATGTCAGGCAATATTTGTTATGATCAATTGTTTAATCAATTAACTAACATGGATGTGGGGCATATATCTTTAGCAAAATGGGCTGATATAATTGTAGTAGCTCCAGCGACTGCAAATATTATAGGAAAATTTGCAAACGGAATTTCAGATGACTTGCTGTCAACTGTTTTTATGGCATCAAGGTGTAAAGTTATAATTGCTCCAGCTATGAATACTTATATGTTAAATTCTCCTGCTAATCAAAAAAATATGAAGACTCTTAAAGATAGAGGCATTATTGTTTTAGATACAGAAAAAGATGTGTTAGCTTGTAAAGATGTGGGCGAAGGTAAAATGCTATCTCCTAAAGAAATTGTTGATGAAATTGATACATGTTTAACTGCAAAAGATTTTGAAGGTAAAAATTTTGTAATTACTGCTGGTCCAACTATAGAACCTATAGATCCAGTTAGGTTTTTATCTAATCATTCTTCTGGTAAAATGGGTTATGCCATAGCTAGAAGAGCTAAAAAAAGAGGAGCTAATGTAACTTTAATTTCAGGTCCAACAAATATAGAAATACCAAAAGTGGATAATTTTGTAAGAATAAAGACCACTCAGGATATGTTTGACCAAGTTGGCAAGTATTTTGATAATGCTGATGTTTTAATTAAGGCCGCTGCTCCAGCAGATTACAAACCTAAATATTATAGCAAAGAGAAAATCAAGAAAAATTCTTCTTATGATTTAAATAACATTGAGTTAGAAAAAAATCCTGATATAGCTAAATATTATGGAAGTAAAAAATCTAAACAAATTATAGTAG
>NZ_AEAA01000014.1:0-3262 GCF_000179335.1 Peptoniphilus sp. oral taxon 836 str. F0141 | reverse complement strand
ATAAAAAAATATAAAAAATAATAATAAAAATTTTAAAATAATAAAATTTAATATGAATAAATTATAAGTTTACCAAAATTCAATTGACAGATAAGCTATTTGGTGGTAGAATTATACAGTATTTAGGAGATTAAGACTACCTCTAGGTAGTCTTAAAAAATGTACAATTTATTTATAGGAGGTGCACGAATGCCAACAATTAATCAACTTGTCAAAAATGGTAGAAAAAAGATTCATACTAAATCTAAATCACCAGCACTTGATGTGAACTATGATACTTTGAAGAAAACTGAAACAGAAGCTAATTCTCCACAAAAAAGAGGAGTTTGTATAGCGGTTAGAACAGTAACACCAAAGAAACCTAATTCAGCTTTAAGAAAAGTAGCCAGAGTTCGTTTGACTAATGGATATGAAGTTATGGCTTATATTCCTGGAATCGGACATAATCTTCAAGAACACAGTGTTGTTTTAATCCGTGGTGGAAGAGTTAAAGACTTACCAGGTGTTAGATACCATATAATCAGAGGTACACTTGATACTGCAGGTGTAACTGATAGAAAGCAAGCAAGATCTAAATACGGTACAAAGAAGCCTAAAAATTAATGAGAATATATAGATTTTTTTATAGATTCTTAGCAAACGGGACAAACCGAGTACCAGTGAATTACTAAATGGTTAAGGAGGGAAGTTATGCCAAGAAAAGGACACATACAAAAAAGAGAAGTTATGGCCGATCCTGTTTATGATGATGTTGTTATCACAAAACTAATAAATAACGTCATGTTAGATGGAAAAAAGGGAACTGCTCAAAGAATTGTATATAGCGCAATGGAAAAGATTGCCGAACAAACAGGTGAAGAGGCCATAGAAGTTTTTTATAAAGCTTTAAATAATGTAATGCCTGTTCTAGAAGTTAAAGGTAGAAGAATTGGTGGAGCAACATATCAAGTTCCTATGGAAGTTAGACCAGAAAGACGTCAAACTTTAGGACTTAGATGGTTGGTTAAATATGCAAGAGCCAGAGGAGAACACACTATGGATGATAGACTTGCAAAAGAAATTCTTGATGCCTCAAATAATTTAGGCGGCAGCGTTAAGAGAAAAGAAGAAATGCATAGGACAGCGGAAGCTAACAAGGCCTTTGCTCACTATAGATGGTAATGGATATAAGGGAGGAAAAGCATGCCTAGAGAGATACCATTAAAAAAAGTTAGAAATATAGGTATCATGGCACATATTGATGCTGGTAAAACTACAACTACTGAACGTATCTTATTTTATGCTGGAAAAATTCATAAGATAGGTGAAACTCACGAAGGTGCAGCTCAAATGGACTGGATGGAACAAGAGCAAGAAAGAGGTATCACAATTACTTCTGCAGCAACAACTTGCTATTGGAAGGGCTATAGATTAAATATCATAGACACTCCTGGACACGTTGACTTTACAGTTGAAGTTGAAAGATCTTTAAGAGTTCTTGACGGAGCTGTTGCACTTTTTGATGCTAAATCAGGTGTAGAACCACAATCAGAAACAGTTTGGAGACAAGCTGATAAGTACCATGTTCCAAGAATATGTCATATAAACAAAATGGATGTTACAGGAGCTGATTTCTTTAGATCAGTTAACACTATTGAAAAGAAACTACACGCAAATCCTGTAGCAATTCAAATACCGATGGGAGCAGAAGATAAGTTTATCGGTATGATTGACTTAGTTAGAATGGAAGCTGAAATTTATACAGATGATTTAGGACAAGTTATAGATAAAACTGATATTCCTGAAGAATATTTAGATTTAGCAAATGAATACAGAGATAAGATGATAGAAAAGGCTGCAGACTTCGATGATGAGCTTATGGATAAGTATCTTGAAGGAGAAGAAATTTCTGAAGAACTTATTAAAAGAGCTCTTAGAAAAGGAACTCTAGCAGTTAAATTAACTCCAGTACTTTGTGGTTCATCCTACAAAAACAAGGGAGTTCAATTACTACTTGATGCAGTTATTGATTATCTTCCAGCTCCACTTGATGTACCACCGATTGAAGGAACAGATCTTCAAGGAAATCCTGTAGAACGTCACGCATCTGATGACGAACCATTCTCAGCACTTGCATTTAAAATTGTTACTGACCCATATGTTGGTAAACTAGCATATTTTAGAGTATATTCTGGAGTTCTAAAAGCTGGAAGCTATGTAACTAACTCTACAAAGGGTAAGCGTGAAAGAATCGGAAGAATCCTACAAATGCACGCTAATAAGAGAACTGAAATTGATGAAATTTATGCAGGTGAAATTGCAGCTGCTGTAGGTTTAAAAGATACAACTACTGGGGATACTTTATGTGATGAAAAAAGCCAAGTAATTCTTGAAAAGATGGAATTCCCAGAACCAGTTATTTCAGTAGCTATTGAACCAAAAACTAAAGCATCTCAAGATAAGATGGCAATAGCTCTTCAAAAATTAGCAGAAGAAGACCCAACCTTCAGAACATATACAAATGAAGAAACAGGTCAAACAATTATTGCAGGTATGGGAGAACTTCACTTAGACATTATCGTTGATAGATTGTTAAGAGAATTTAAAGTTGAAGCTAATATTGGGAACCCACAAGTATCTTACAGAGAATCTATTACTAAGCCTGCTGAAGGCGAAGGTAAATATGTACGTCAATCAGGTGGACGTGGACAATATGGTCACGCTAAGATAAAAATTGAACCTTTAAAAGATGGACAAGGATTTGTATTTGAAAATGCAATTGTTGGTGGAGCAATTCCAAAAGAATTTATTGGACCTACACAACAAGGTATTGAAGAAGCCTTACAATCAGGTATATTAGGTGGATACGAAGTTCTTGACTTAAAGGTAACATTGTATGACGGTTCTTACCACGAAGTCGATTCATCAGAAATGGCATTTAAGATAGCCGGCTCAATGGCTCTTAGAGATGCAATGGCAAAGGCAGGTCCAGTATTACTTGAACCAGTTATGAAAGTTGAAATTACTACACCTGAAGAATATATGGGTGATGTAATTGGAGATATAAATTCTAGACGTGGAAGAATGGAAGGTATGGAACTTGTGGCAGGTGCACAAATCGTAACATCATATGTACCATTAGCTGAAATGTTTGGCTATGCAACAAGTTTACGTTCAAACACACAAGGTAGAGCAAACTATTCAATGCAATTTGACCATTACGAAGAAGTTCCTAAGTCAATTGCAGAAGAAGTTTTAGGAGATAAAAAAGATAAATAAATCT
>NZ_AEAA01000015.1:0-35765 GCF_000179335.1 Peptoniphilus sp. oral taxon 836 str. F0141 | reverse complement strand
AATTCATGTAGGACGTAAGAAAGTAAAAGTATAGCTAATATACAAATAATTAGTGAAATTTTAATTATAAGGGGTCTATAGTTTTTCATATCATCACCTCATAAATTATTATAAACATATTTTTATTGAATATCAATAAAAATTTATCAATTATCAATAAAATTATTAATTTTATAAAGCTTTTAACAAAGTCTTATATGTGGTAGAATGGATATAATATTAATACGTTATAAATGTATAAGGAGATGATTTTTTGAGTATAGTAAAACCGTCAACTTTGCCTGGCTTTATGGAACTTCTTCCTAAAGAGCAAATTTTGTTTAATCAAATGCGTGATATTATTAGGAAAAATTTTGAAAGAGCAGGCTTTTTACCTATAGATACTCCTGTTATTGAAAAGTCTGAAGTGCTTTTGGCAAAGGGAGGAGGAGAAACCGAAAAGCAAATCTATAGATTTACTAAGGGTGATACAGATATGTCTTTAAGGTTTGATTTAACTGTGCCTCTTGCAAGATATACAGTTGAGCATTTCTCAGAACTTTCTTTTCCTTTTAAGAGATATGCTATAGGTAAGGTTTATCGTGGAGAAAAGGCTCAAAAAGGAAGATTTAGAGAATTTTATCAATGTGATATTGACACCATAGGAAATGGTGAACTTTCAATTGCAAATGATGCCGAATTTCCTGTAGTTATTTATCATACTTTTAAAGATTTAGGATTTTCAGATTTTACTATTCATCTTAATAACAGAAGAATTTTAAAGGGATTTTTCGCATGGCTTGGAGTTTCTGATTCACAAAATGCACTAAGAGCTGTTGATAAGATAGAAAAAATAGGACCTGAAAATGTGCTTAAAGAACTTGAAGAGTCAGGAATAGATAGAGAAAAAGGTAAAAAAATTCTTGAATTTATTGAAATAAAAGGTACAAATGACGAAATTATTCAGGCTTTAAAAGACTTAAACATTGATGAAGAAACTTTCAACCAAGGTTTAGATGAGATGAGTGAACTTATTTCATGTATTAAAGCTTACAATATTGATGAAAAAAATTACAGGATTGATTTGAAAATAGCTAGAGGTCTAGACTATTATACGGGAACTGTATATGAAACAACTCTTGATGATTATCCAAAAATAGGATCTGTTTGTTCAGGAGGTCGTTATGATAATCTTGCTTCATATTATACAGAAAAAACCCTACCTGGAGTGGGAATTTCAATCGGTCTTTCAAGATTATTCTATCAATTAGAACAAGCAAAAATAATTTCAGCCGAAGATAAATCTTTAATTGATATTATTATTTTGCCTATGGATGGTTTTATCCATGAAGGAATAAAACTTTTAGCTAAACTTAGAGAAAAAAATGTTAAGGTCACAATTTATTCAGAAGATGCAAAACTTGGAAAAAAATTCAAATATGCCGATCAAATAAAAGTACCTTATGCTATTGTTTTAGGCGAAAATGAAGTAAAAAATGGTCTATATTCTTTAAGAAATATGGCTACAGGCGAGCAAGAAGAAGTTGATTTTAATAAATTAGTAGAAAAATTTTCAAAGTAAAATTATTATTTAGTGCAAGGCTCTAAATCTTGCACTTTTTTTATTTAAATATTACAATATAAAGGAATTAAAAGAAAGAAGATGAAATATGAACTATAGAGAAGATATTAGAAATATAGCAATTATTGCCCATGTTGACCATGGTAAAACAACTTTAGTTGATGCTCTTTTAAAACAATCGGGAATTTTCAGAAAAAATCAAGTCGTAAACGAACGTGTTATGGACTCTAATGCCATTGAACGTGAAAGAGGTATTACAATTTTATCAAAAAATACCGCAGTTCACTATAATGGAGTAAAAATTAACATTATTGATACACCTGGCCATGCTGATTTTGGTGGAGAAGTTGAACGTGTACTTAAGATGGTAAATGGAGTTGTTCTTTTAGTTGATGCCTTTGAAGGTCCTATGCCTCAAACAAAGTTCGTTCTAAAAAAATCCTTCGAACTTCATTTACCTGTTATTGTATGCATAAATAAAATAGATAGACCAGAAGCAAGACCTGAAGAAGTTGTAGATGAAGTTTTAGATTTATTTATTGAACTTGGAGCTAGTGAAGATGTACTTGATGCACCTTTTGTTTATGCTTCTGCTAAAAGGGGAATTGCTGGCAAAAAATTAGATGAAGAAATGACATATATGGAACCACTTTTCCAAACAATTCTAAATTATATACCAGCTCCTGTTGAAGCAAGTAACGAATCTTTTAAACTATTAATTTCAACAATTGACTATAACGATTATGTGGGAAGAATTGGTATAGGAAAAATTGAAAGTGGAACTTTGAAAGAAAATGATAGTGTTTATATAGTAAATTCTACAAAACCGGGTTATGAAGAAAAAGTTAAGATTTCTAAAATATATGAATTTGAAGGTCTTGAAAGAGATGAAGTAGAATCATCAAGTTCAGGTTCCATTGTTGCCATTACAGGTATTGAAGATATTAATATAGGAGATACCTTAACAAGTGAACAAGACAAAGAACCCCTTGAATTTGTAAAAATTTCAGAACCAACACTTTCAATGAATTTTTCAGTAAATGATTCACCTTTTGCCGGAAAAGTTGGTAAGTTTGTAACTTCAAGGCAGTTAAGGCAAAGACTTTTTAGGGAACTTCAAACTGATGTATCTTTAAGAGTTGAAGAAACAAATTCTACAGATTCTTTTAAAGTTAGCGGTAGAGGGGAACTTCACTTAAGTGTATTAATAGAAAATATGAGACGTGAAGGATATGAATTCCAAGTTTCCAAACCTCAAGTTTTGTTTAAAACTATTGATTCTAAAAAATATGAACCTATTGAAAGAGTTACAATAGATGTTTCATCAGAATATGTAGGAGCGATTATTGAAAAGCTTGGCAGACGTAAGGGAGAACTTGTAACAATGCAAGAACCTCAAGGAGGTTATCAAAGACTAGAATTTTTGATTCCAGCCAGAGGTCTTATTGGATATAGAACAGAATTTATGACCGATACCAAAGGAAATGGGATTTTAAATTCAGTATTTGAAGATTATGCACCATACAAGGGTGATATTCCAAGAAGAGTTAATGCATCTATTGTGTCTTTTGATACAGGAGTAGCTTCAACTTATGGATTAAATAATGCCCAACAAAGAGGAAGTCTTTTTGTAGGACCTGGAGAAGAAGTTTATGAAGGTCAAGTAGTAGGAGAATCTCCAAAGGGTGTTGAAATTGAAGTTTCTGTAACTAAAGAAAAGAAACAAACAAATGTCAGAGCCTCAGGTTCAGATGAAGCTTTAAAACTATCACCGGTTAAAAACTTAACCTTGGAAGAAGCTTTAGAGTTTATTGAAGATGACGAATTAATAGAAATTACACCAGAGGATTTTAGAATTAGAAAAGAAATTTTAAGCTCACAACAAAGATACAAATCAAAAAATAAAAAGAAGTGATTCTATGCTAAAGATGTATTTTGATGCAATAAAATCTTTTGCACAATTTTATTCAATAATATTTTTAATAAATATAATTTTTTCAGCAGCAGTAGTGTTTTTTCAAAGGAAAAAACCTACTTCAACCTTGCTGTGGGTAATGGCAATTAATTTTATACCCATAGTGGGTATTATATTATATTTATTAATAGGTCAAGATGTATCTAAATCTAAGATGTTTGATTCAAAAACACAAGCAGATAGGATAACTAAGAATAAATATAGGGACACGATTGAAAATATACAGAGTAGAGAATATAAGTCTTCCAATGCAAAAACTAAAGAATACAAAGAAATAGTTAAGATGTTTAATAACGCTGAAGGAGAAATTCTCTATTCAGAAAATGATGTAAAAATTTTTAACAATGGAGTGGAAAAATTTAAGGCTTTATTTGAAGATATAAAAAATGCAAAAGAAAGCCTTTATATTCAATACTATATTTTTAAATCTGACCAATTATCAAGCCAATTTATTGATTTATTGATAGAAAAAGCAAAAGAAGGGCTTGATGTATACTTATTAGTAGATGGCATGGGTGCAAGGCATTTAAAATCAAGTGATAGAGAAAGAATAAGGAATGCAGGCGTTAATTTTGCTGTATTTTTTCCAGGGATTTTGCCCAAAATAAATACTCACATTAATTACAGAAACCACAGAAAGATAGCAATAATAGATAGAAAAATAGGCTATGTAGGCGGTTTAAATGTTGGTGATGAGTATGTGGGAAATGGAAAATTTGGGAATTGGAGAGATACACATTTAAGAATCTTAGGTGATGCAGTCAATGGACTTTCATGGAGATTTTACCTTGACTATAAGTTTGCCAGTAAAAAAGACATAAAGAATTTTTCAACTATATATTTAAAAGAAAAGGGAAATAAGGATGTTTCCATTGTTACATCAGGTCCAGATACAAAAGCCGATTCAATAAGAAATGGTTATGAAAAACTTATAACTAGAGCTGAAAAAGAAATCTATATACAAACACCATATTTTGTACCAGATGAGGGACTTTTTAAATGTCTTAAAGTAGCAGCTCTTTCAGGCGTTGAAGTTAATATAATGATACCTCAAAAAAAAGACCATCTTTTTGTTCACTGGGCATCTCTATCCTATGCTGGAGAATTATTGGACTGGGGTGTAAATGTTTATATGTATCAAAAAGGATTTTTACACACAAAAATTATGATTTCAGATGATTATCTTTCTTCAGTAGGAACAGCTAATTTTGATATAAGATCTTTTGAGCTTAATTTTGAGGTTAATGCTTTTATGTTTGATTATGAATTAAATCAAAAACTAAAAAAAGATTTTAAAAATGATTTAAAAGATTGTAAAAAAATAACTAAAGAAATCTATGAAGAAAGAGGACTTTTCACAAAAATTAGAGAACAGACCTCAAGACTTTTGTCACCCTTACTGTAATGAAAATTAATATAGATAGAAAAAATATAAAAAATGTAAAAATACGAGTGGAAGATGGAGTTGTAAAAATTTCTGCCCCTCAAAATTTAAGCACATCTCATATACTAGACATATACGAATCAAATGAGGCTATTGTCGAAAAACTAATAGAAGACGATAAGAAAAGGTCAACTTATAAAAATCACCTCTTTGGTGAAAAATTAAAGGAAAATTTTAGCCAAAAGGAAATTGATGACTTATATAGAAAAGAGCTTTCTGATATACTTTTTCATATATTTAAAAAATATGAAAAATTGACAGGACTTGCACCTAAAGAATATAAATTAAGAAAGATGAAAGCTAGGTGGGGTACAGCTTATCCCAATAAGAGGCTTATTATTCTTAATATTTATTTAGCCCAAAGACCTATAGAAGAGATAGAGGCGGTGGTTTTACATGAACTTATTCATTTAAAATACCCTAATCATTCTAAAGATTTCTATAAGGAAATAGAAAAATATATGCCTAATTATAGGGATTTAGACAAAAAACTTAAGCATACATAGGTGATAATATGTTAAAAAAATTTTTAAAATTACTGATAGTTGTATTCCTAGTACTGATACTTATGCAAATATTCAATATCACTATATTTATAGGAACAAAAAGGATAGACCCTGAATATTTTGCTGACAAAATAAAATCTGTGCCTTATCATGTAATTTGGAATAAAACAAAAGAAAAGGCAATAGAAGTAAAAGAAGTATTTAAAAAAGATAAAAAAGATGATTCAGAATCAGATAAAAGTGATGATAAAATTACAACTACCGATAAAAGTGTTAATGGAAATAAGGAAAAATCAACAAAAAATATATAAAAAATTAAGCTCCAATCATGGAGCTTTTTTTATATGAGTTAATATTTAAAAATCATAATAAAAATGAAATTTATTTTGTAAATTCAAATGTAAAATTATCTTTTGCCTTAAAGTGATATTTATAAAAGGCTTCAATGGCATCAACCATATATTTAGCATCCTTAACACCTGCTGTTTCATATGTTGAATGCATAGATAGTTGTGCAAGACCAATATCTACAGTATTTAGGGATACATGATTTTGTGAAAGATTTCCTAGGGTTGATCCACCGATTTTATCAGACCTGTTTGAGAAAAATTGAAGGGGTATATTTTCATCTTTACAAATTTTTTTAAATACTGATATGCTTTGACCATCACTTGTATATTTTTGTCCAGCATGAGATTTTATAACTATACCACCGTTCATATATGCGTAGTTTGTATCATCAGTTAGCTCTTTGTGGTTAGGGTGAAAAGAGTGAGCGTTATCAGCACTAATCATAAAGGATGAAGAAATAGCCTTGTAATAATCTTCTTTACTATAAGATAAATTTTCATTGATTCTATTTAAGACATCAAATAAAAATGTAGATAGGGCACCTTGTTTAGTTTCAGAACCAACTTCTTCATTATCAAAAGATGCGTAAACATCAATAGATTTTGAATTATAACCATTAATAAATCCCAAAAGACTTGTAAAAGCACATTCTAAGTTATCAATTTGCGGACAGGAGAAAAATTCTTCATTAGCTCCCCAAATTGTTCCTGGAGTCCTGTTGTATAAAAATATATCTCTTGAAATAATATCATCAGGGTCTATATTAAGTTCTAAAGCCAATATCTTATTAACAAGATTTTTCCCATCATCCTTGGAAGTTTGAGAGATTAAAGGTAAAAGGTCAATTTGTTTGTTATCTGTAGAAGCTTTCATATCTTTTGAAATGTGAATTGCAAGGCTAGGAATAAGTAGTAAATCCTTGTCAATCTTCACAAGGGTAGAGAAAATACCATCGGGCCTATTTATAAAGACCCTTCCAGCTAAGGATAAGGGTTTATCAAACCATGATGAAACAATCATTCCTCCATAACCTTCAGTATTTAGCTTAATATATTTATTATCAACAGAAATTTCAGCATTTTCTTTTAATTTAAAAGTTGGAGAATCGGTATGGGAAGCCACAATATTGAAAGAATAATTTTTTATATCTTCTCCAATTTTGAAAGCTATAATTGAAGAATTATTTCTTGTTACAAAATAATTTTTTCCTTTTTCTAATTTCCAAGTTTGTCCCTCAAGAAGCTCTATAAAATTTTCACTTTTTAAAATATTTTTCATATTTTTGACTGCGTGAAAACAAGTTGGGGAATCTTTAATAAAATTAATAAGTTTTTTTACGATTTCTTTAGACATTTCTTTTCCTTTCCTTTTTATTAAGATTAGGCAAAATAAAACCAAATCCTAAATATGTGAAGAGTAATTATATTAAAAAATATTTGAAAATTAATGAATTTAAACATACTCTTAATACATATAGATAAACTTTTCATTAAATAAATTTGTTAAATACTTATTTTAGATTTTTCTTTACTAATTTATACATATTATAATTAGTATAAAATTAATTTGAAAACAAAGCAAGGAACTTTCATATAGGAGAATAAGCAAGGCATAAAATTAATGCTACTTTAAAAAGTTCGGTAAAATTTTTATATTAATAGGTCATAATAATGATATTTACATTAAGAAATGATATAATTATTTTTGTAGAGGGGGAAAGAATATGAAAGAATATAGAGCCTTTGAAATTTTGGGTCCTATTATGGTAGGTCCTTCATCGTCCCATACAGCAGGTGCATGCAAAATAGCCAGGGTAGCAGCGAGAATTTGCCCTGAAAATTATAAAAAAGTTATATTTTATTTACACGGTTCTTTTGCCATGACCTATAAGGGTCATGGGACAGATAGAGCCTTATTAGGCGGTATATTAGGTTTTAAAACCTATGACGACAGGATCAGAGATGCTTTTAAAATAGCAGATTCCAAAAAAATAAATTATGAATTTGTAGCTACTGATTTGGGAGAGGATTTTCACCCAAATACAGTTAAGATTTCTTTTGTATATGAAGACCACGAAGAATATGTTATAGGTTCTTCTATTGGTGGCGGTAATATGATTATAGTTGATATTAACGGAATTCAAGTTGAATTTGACGGAACTCATCCCACTCTATTATTTAGATATAATGAGCAAAAAGGAATAATATCTGAGATCTCATCTATTCTTTATAAAAATGATTATAATATAGAATCTATAAATACAATAAAAGATGACCTTACAGAAATTGTTAACTTAACTATAGAATTAGACCAAAATTTATCTATTGATTTAGTAAAAAAACTGACAACAAATTCTAAGTTTTTGATGGCTAAATATGTGGAGGTATAAATGTTTAATACTGCAAAAGAAATTATTGAATATTGTCAAAAAAATAATTGCCATATTTATGATTTAGTTCTAGAGGATGAATTAAAAAATTCATCTTTAACTAAGGAAGAAATTTTTGAAAAGATTTTAGAAATTTTACAAGTTATGAAAAAATCTTCCACAAATACTCTTGATAAAAAATTTACCACTAAATATAAAATGATTGATGGATTTGCCAAAAAGTGTTTCTCTTATCAGGAAATTAGTGAGCCCATTGTTGGAAAGTTCTTAATGAAAGCAATGGCAATGGCTTTTTCCACATCGGAAACAAATGCCAATATGGGAACAATAGCAGCAGCTCCGACGGCTGGTTCTTCAGGAATTATGCCGGCAACCCTTATGTCATTAAAAGAAAAATATGACTTAGATGATGAAGTGTTAGTAAAAGGACTTTTAACCTCTATAGGCATCGGTCAAATTATTGGTAAATATGCAACATTTGCTGGAGCTGAAGGAGGATGTCAGGCAGAATGTGGTTCTGCCTCAGCAATGGCAGCTTCTGCTGCTGTGGAAATACTTGGAGGTTCACCTAGTGAGGCATTAGAAGCTGCAAGTATAACTCTTATAAATGTTTTGGGTCTTGCATGTGATCCTATTGCAGGACTTGTAGAATATCCTTGCAATTTTAGAAACGCATCTGGAGTTATGAACGCTTTAATTTCTGCCGATATGGCGATGGCAGGAATTAAATCAATTGTACCTTTTGATGAAGTTGCAAGTGCAATGGGAGAGGTTGGAAAGCTATTAAATGTTTCTATTAGAGAAACAGGACTTGGCGGTCTTGCCGGAACCAAAACAGGATGTGCAATAAGAGCACAATTTTTAAATTTAAAGGAGGAAGTATGAAAAAAAAGACCCTTGGTTTGATACCAAAAATTATTATAGCAATTGCTTTAGGTATTGTAGTTGGTAGATTTTTACCTGACTGGATGACAAGAGTTTCCGTAACATTTTCAACAATGTTCGGTGCATTTTTAAATTTTATTATACCACTTATGATTCTAGCTTTTGTATCTAAAGGAATCGCTGATCTTTCAGAAGGAGCAGGCAAGCTCCTACTTGTAACAGTTATCTTATCCTACTGTTCAACACTAATAGCTGGCTCTTTATCATATGTAATGAGTTCAAATATTTTCCCATCATTTATAACTCCAGATTTGGTGCAAAAAATTCAAGAAGCATCATCAAAAACTCTTGACCCATATTTTACTATACCTTTGGGACCAATAATTGAAGTAACTAATGCCTTAGTTTTTGCTTTTATGCTTGGACTTTGTGTATCAGTGCTTAGAAATAAGGGTAAGGGACAAGGACTTTATAACATAATTAACGAATTTTCTGACATTATAAACATGGTTCTTGCTAAATTTGTAATTCCTATATTACCATTCTTTATTTTTGGTAATTTCTGCGGACTTTCTAATTCAGGTTCAGTTTTTGCAATACTTGGAATTTTTGGAAGAATATTTGTGTGCATAATAGCGCTACATTTAATTTATATTTCAGCTCTATTTTTTGTATCATGTATTTATGCAGGGAAAAATCCTTTCTCAAGCATAAAAAGAGCAGTACCTGCTTATTTAACAGCAGTAGGAACTCAATCATCAGCCGCAACTATTCCTGTAAATGTAAATTGTAACAAAAATATGGGAGTAACAAGACAAATTAGGGAATTTGTAATTCCTCTTTGTGCCACAGTTCACATGCCAGGCTCAATGATAACATTAACGGCTTGCGTATTTACTCTTTTAACGATGTTTAAAATGAACGCATCTTTTGCTATTATTATGAGATTTATTTGTATATTAGGAGTAGCAATGGTAGCAGCACCTGGTGCACCAGGAGGAGCAGTTATGAGCGCACTTCCATTTTTACCCTATGTTGGAGTAGAATCAACTGGAACTATGGCAACAATTTTAATTTCACTATATTTGACACAAGATTCTTTCGGAACAGCTGCAAATGTAAGTGGAGATAATGCAATTTCTATAGCAGTTGAAAAAATTTATTACAAATATATAGTAAAAAGACCAATTCCCGAAGAAGATGATAAGGAAGAGGTAAAAATAGAAGGATAAAAAATTCAGATTATTTTAGAATTGGTATAAAAATTTATATCTACCCTCTTTACTGGTCAGAACAGTTGAGAGGGTATTTTATATCCTTTATATTTTTAAAATTTCATAATATACTGTTAAGAATGAGAAATTAGTAAATTAAAAAGAGGTAGAAAATGAGTAAAAAATTAATATATTTAGGCTTTAGTGAAGAAGAAAAAAGAATTTTAACTGAGCTTTGCAAAGATTTTGAAATTGATGCTAGAGAATTAAAAAAAGAAGACTATAATGAAAAAATTGGTTATCTTCTCGGTATTGAAAATTTTAAACACAATGAAGATATAAACAAAAATGATTTTTCACAAATTCAGTTTGCTTTATTTTCAGATTTTGATAGGGACTATATGAAAAAATTCCTATTGGGATTAAAAGAAAAAGGACTTGTAATAAGCCATAAGGCAGTTCAAACACAAAAAAATATAGATTGGACTCTTTCTTATCTCTTAAAACATATAGAAGATGAAAGAAGACTCTTGATCAAATTTAAAAATTTAGGCATATTAGTTAAAAAAGCTCAAAATTTGATTGATGAAGATGAGAGTAAAAAGGACTTAAAAATTTTATTAGACAGGGCATACGCCTTGCAAAACCAAGTAATTGATGAAAAAAAACTTGATAAGATAAGAGAAGATTTATCAAAATATTTACAAAAATTCAATAGATAAGATGAAAAAAATCTATTCATTTATATGTTATATTTTAAATGGTGATGTAGATGAGAAAACGACAAGACCAATTTAGTGGACTTTCTAAAGATAGATATAAGAAATTTTTAAAAAATGATATTTTGTCCCAAAAATGTAACGATGGTTATTGCTTTGCTGATGCAGAAATAAAAGAATTTTTTTTGAAAGATAAAAATAAAGACTTATCTTTTTATATAAATAAGGAAAAGTTCGGGCAGGTTCTTTATAAATCAAACTCAAAAAATGAAGACATTTTTGATGGAAATTGTCCTTATATTGATCTTATAGGCAAATGGGAATATTTGAATAATGAAATTCTAAGACTACCCTTGGAGGCTTGGAATAAATTTAACCAAAGCTCGCCAACTTGGGAAGTTGAAATAATTTTTGATAATAATTATACAGTTTCTTCTCAAGGCAAAGAAAATACCCCACTAGCATATGATAATCTAGTGGAGCTATTAAACAAATTAATTTAGTTATTTGTGGTAAGTTTTATTGTTAATTATAGTAAAAACCCTGTAAATTTGTTCCATTAAGATAACTTTCATAAGTTTATGAGGGAAGGTAAATTTAGAAAATGAAAGGCTGTAATTTGCTTTATCTTTGACCTCTTGACTTATACCTAGGGATCCCCCTATTATAAAATCAATTGAACTTATGCCATCAAGCATTATATCATTAATTTTTTTGGAAAACTCAACAGAATCAATACTTCTGCCCAATATGTCAAGGACAATAATAAAAGACCTTTCTTTTATTTTTTCTAAAATTCTTTTGCCTTCCTTGTCTAAAATTATATCAATATCCTTGTCGGATAAATTTTTCCCTTCAGATTCATCTTTTAGCTCAATAAAATTAACCCTACAATAAGCCTTTAACCTTTTTTCATATTCTTCAATGGCTTTTTTAAAATAATCTTCCTTAATTTTGCCTACAGAAATTATATTTATTTCCATTATATTAAAGCTTTAACAGCATCAAGAGCTGCCTCAAAATTCACTTCATTAGTAACTTCTTTTACATATTCAGTATAGGCTATTTTACCGTTTTTATCTACAATTACAACCCCTCTTGATAAAAGAGCCAAATCCTCTATTAAAAATCCGTATTTTTTACCAAAATCATGATCCTTGTAATCAGAAATGCTTATAGAATTTTTTATACCTTCTTGAGCACAAAATCTTTTTTGAGCAAAGGGAAGGTCACAGGAAACTGTAATTACAATTACATCGTCGCCTAGTTTTTCAGCTTCTTCATTAAAAGTTCTTGCTTGAAGTGAGCAAACTCCCGTATCAATGGAAGGGACAACTGAATAAACAACAACCTTTCCTTGGTTTTCTTTAGAATCAAAGGAAGACAGATCATTATTTACTGCCTTAAAATCAGGAGCCTTATCTGAAACTTTTACCACTTCACCATATAAATTTAATTTTTTTCCTCCGAATGTTACTTGCATATTAACCTCCTCAATTATTTAAAATCATATCTATGTTATTTATATCCCAATATTTGAAAAATATTTAAAATCTAGGTAAAATATATAGAGAAAAATTTGGATGTGATAATATGAAATATAAAAATAAAGCCGTAGTTTTAGGGACAAATTATTATATAGGCCTTGGAGTAGTAAGAGCCTTAGGAATGCAAGGAATTTATGTGGTTTCTGTTGACCATGACAAAAAAAGTCATTATGGAGTTTCAAAATATGTAAAAGAAGCCCTTATTGGTCCTCACTACAAAAAAGAAGAAAAAAAATTAGTGGAATTTTTAATTGACTATGCAAAAAAAGAAGAATATAAGCCAGTTCTTTTTCCAACAGCCGACCTTTATGTTGAATTTATGGAAAATAATTATGATGAACTAAAAAAATATTTTCTGTGGCCAAACGATAAAAAAGGTCTTTATAAAAAAATTATGGACAAGAGAACCCTTGTAGAATTTACAGAAAAATACGGCATAAAAACTCCGGAAATTTTAGACATAGATGATGAGGATTTATTAGAAAAAGTTGATAAAGATTTCGGCTATCCTTGTCTACTAAAGCCTAGAGATTCTATGAATTTTGTAAATACCTTTAGACAAAAAGCCTTTAAGGTTTTTAACAGAGGGCAATTAGAAGAAAAAATCAAAAAAGTTAAAGAAAAAAATCTTAGATGTTTTGTTCAAAGAATCATTAAAGGACCTGATTCAAACTGTTATTCCTTCGATGTATATATGAAAGATAAAGAAGCAAAAGCCTTTATGACAACATCAAAGATTCGCCAATGGCCTATAAATTTTGGAGCATCAACTTATGCTAAGCAGGTTTATATTGAAGAACTTTATGATTTGTGTATGCCTCTTTTTAAAGGAGAAGATTTCCAAGGCTTTGCAGAAGTCGAACTAAAAAGAGATGAAAAAACAGGGGATATATATCTTATAGAAATAAATGTAAGGTTTGTAAATTTTGTGTGGCTCCAACATGAAATGGGCATGAACACACCTTTGTATTACTATTTGCATTCAATAGGAGAAGATTTCCAAGGTCCAAAGATAAAAGAAAATAAAGAAGTATATTGGAAGTACCAATATGAAGATTTTTCAGCCATAAAAGCATATCTGAAATCAGGACAGATGACTTTAAAAGATATAATAAAAGATTATAGATTTAAAAAAGTTTCATCAACATGGAATATAAAAGACCCCATGCCAGGAATAAAATTTTTCCTATGGGCAATAGGGCATAAAATTTTTAGATAATTTTTGAAAAAAATGTGGACTGCTCAAAGGGGCAGTCCTTTTAAAGTTTAAAAACTCTTTAATATATTTTTTAAGTACTTAATTAAATATAAGGGTAGGCTTATTATTTGTGAATTATCAATTTTATTTATTCCTAAATTTCTCATAGAAAATCTACAAGATATGTTGGTTCAGAAAAAGGAACTGTCCTTTAGGACTGTCCCTTAAAAACCAAAAAGTATAGTAAATGAAAATAAATCAAAGAAGTTTGCCAATATTTCTAGAAAAATCGACAGGGTCATCAATATCAAGACCAGCAATAAGTCTTGCACAGTTGTATAGAAGTTCAGTATAAAGTTTGAACTTATCCTTGTCAGTTTTTTCAAATTCCTTTAATTTTTTAAAAGCAACGTGTTTTGGATTGATTTCTAAAACTTTTTCTGCTTTAAATCCTTCTTGACCAGGCATATGAGCAAGAGTTTTTTCCATATCAATAGAAATTTCTCCCTGACTTGAAAGGAAAGCTGCATCTGTAGTTAAGTTTTTGTTTTCCTTAACATCAACAACTTCATCTTTTAAAATATCTTTCATACTAGATAGGAGTTTAGAATCTTCATTAGATTCATCCTTATCCTTGTCGGAGGATTCTTCTGCTTGAGATATAGACTTAAATTCTTTTTCTCCATAAGTTCTCAAAACTTTTACCACAAACTCGTCAATAGGATCATCAAATAATAAAACTTCATAATCCTTGTCCATAATTGATTTTATTTGCGGAAGTTCTTTGATTTGGTCGACACTTTCACCTGTTGCATAGTATATATATTTTTGATCAGGTTTCATATCCTTAATGTATTCTTCTAAAGATATATAATCCCTTTTTGTTGTCTTATAAATTAAGAAATCTTTTAACTTATCTGCATCTTGACCAAAGTTTGCATAGGCACCGGATTTTAAAATCACACCAAAGTTTTGGAAAAATTTTATATAATCTTCTCTCTTATCTTTAAAAAGCCTTTTTAACTCTTCAAAAACCTTTTTTTCTATAGAGCGTCTGATAAGTTTTAATTCTCTAGTATTTTGTAGCATTTCACGAGAAATATTAAGAGAAATATCTTCGCTATCGCAAACACCTTTTACAAAAGACAAATAATCAGGCAAAAGCTCTTCGCAATTTTCCATGATCATAACCCCGTTGGAATATAGTTCCAAACCTTTTTTTCTGTCTACGTTGAAAAAGTCAAAGGGTCTTTGAGAGGGAATATATAAGACCGCCTTAAAGGAAACATTTCCTTCAAGATTTAAGTGTAAATAGCTTAAAGGCTTATCGTAGCCGTAGTGTCTTTCGTTGTAAAAATTATCGTAATCTTCTTCTTTTAATTCATTTTTATTTTTTCTCCAAAGAGGAACCATAGAATTTAGAACTTCATCTTCCTTGTAAGTTTCAAACTTGGGGTTTTCGTCAGTGGAATCTTTAGAGGGCTTAGTTTTTTCTACAAGCATCTTGATAGGATAACGAATGTAGTTAGAGTAGCGTTTGACAAGAGATTTTATTTTGTATTCATCCAAAAATTCATCATAGTTTTCATCGTCAGTATTGTCCTTTAAGCTGAGGGTGATTATAGTTCCAAAATCATCTTTTTTGCTTTCGGAGATATTATAATCTTTAGCTTCTTCGCTGACCCATAAATAAGCCTTGTCACTTTTATAAGATTTAGTCAAAACTTCAATTTTTTTTGCCACCATAAAGGCAGAATAAAATCCCACACCAAATTGACCTATGATTTGATGATCATCATCCTTATCTTTTGAATTATTATTTTTGAAATCTAAAGAACCTGATTTTGCAATAGTGCCTAAATTATCTTCAAGCTCTTTTTTATCCATACCAATACCATGGTCTTCAATTGTAATAGTTCTATTTTCCTTATCTGGATTTATTCTTATATAATAATCGTCCTTATTAAAATTTATTTTATCATCAGTTAGAGCAATATAATACATTTTATCCATAGCATCAGATGCATTAGATATTATTTCCCTTAAAAATATTTCTTTATTTGTATAGATTGAATTAATCATAAGGTCCATTAATCTATTGGACTCAGTTTTAAATTTTTTGTTTTCCATAATGTCACCTTCCTTTAGCACTCAAAGAATGTCTCTGCTAATAATATATAACTTTTTTCAAAATTAGTCAAACCCAATTAAAAAATTTTTAGTACCAGATAGATTGTAAACATAAATAAAAAAGTCGTGAATATCACATAATTTTGGGCAAGTTTTGTATCAGCCTTATAATTTTTTGCAAAAGTATAAGATACTATTGCAGTTGGGCAGGCAAACAAGATAATTGCTGTTGATTTTTCTATAGGAGCTAAATTAAATAAATTGGATGCAAAAAAAGCAATGGCGGGAAGAATGAGAAGTTTTGCAAAAGCAACAATTATTGTATTTTTTAGATTATTTTTATCAAAATCAAAAGAAAGTCCATGACCCAAGACAATAAGTCCAAAAGTTGTAGCGGTTTTTCCTATTGTTCTAAAAGGATTTTCTAAAAAATAAAGGTTAAAATTTGTTAAATTAATTAAAATACCTATTAAAACACCTAAGAGCATTGGATTTTTAAAAATATTAAAAAAAAGTTTTTTGTAATCGGCCTTGGCTAAAGTTGCTTTTTCATAGACCCAAGCAGTTGTAATATTATAAAAAACTTGCGAAATGGCAAGTATTATTCCGGCATATATCAGGGAAGCATCTCCAAGCAGAGATTCTAATATGGGAAAGCCCATAATAATAAAATTTCCCCTGTAAACGGCAACAGTTGTTACTGCACGATTAAGCCCATCTTTATGAAGTAAGTGAGAAATAGCAAGAGCTATGCAAAAAGATAGAAAAAATGTAAAAGTAATATATAAAAAGAATGAGAAATTTATTACTTCCGCTAAATTAACCTTATAAAAAGAAGTAATTATATTTAAAGGAAAAGCAACTTTAAAAACAAAAGAATTAAGCTCCTGTGCTGTTTCCTTAGAAAATAATTTTATTTTTTTAAGTAAAAAACCTATGGCTATAAAAGTCATTAAATTAAGAATGGTATATAAAAGTTTCATCCTTACCTCCATCTTATATACATATTATCTAATATTGTAGTATAAAAGTACAATATTTTAAATAGCAAGGAAATATTCAAATAAATAGTAAAAAGTAGAAGGTAACCTAAATTTTTACGTATTTTTCTTTTATTTTCCTAATTAAAGTGTATAATATAAATGTAGTTTAATTAAACTGGATGTTAATAGGTAAAAAACTATAAATTTTATTATTAGACATAAGAAAAAATAAAAATCGACATTCCGGTAACATATAATTATTATTTTATACAAATTATTTTATATGAAAATAGGTATTACTGGAATATTATTTTTAATAAGGAGAGGGGAAAAGTTATGGAAAGAATGAAAACACGACTAAAAAGAGTCTTTTTGTTTATGTTATCTGCATTGATGCTGTTTACATCATTACCTCTAAGCGTATTTGCAGAGGTTAATTATAATTATGATGATTTAACGGACAAGAAGTCAGAGATTGTAAACAAACTGACACCTGTTAAGCCTGCAAAACCAGAAAATGGCAAGACGGCTGAGGATTTAATAAAAAATCCGAAACAGCCGGATATCTATACCCTACGCACAGACTACAAGGTGCAAAGAGGGGAAAAGTATCAGGTTGATTACCAACCATACATCGCAAGTGTAGGTGAAGCAGCAAGTCAAGCAGAAAAGGATAAGGTCAATAAGACTATGGACCTACCTGACATTGCAGGTTATGACAAACCACAAGAAAATTTTACAATTGACTACAATACTGTTAAAGGTGCTTCAGATGGAAAAAACAAAGAAGGCAATGATATTAACGGCTTTAGATTTTCTGACAATAAAGAGTTTAACTACTCTGCTAAAAGTAATAAAATTAAAATCAAACACGTCTTCCAAGACTTAGAAGATTTTACTAAGTACACCAATCCAGATGGAACAATTACACAATCTGATGGAAGTAAAGGAACTTTGATAAAAAAGGGTGAAACTCGATCAGAAGAAGTTACTATTGAAGAAGTGGAAAAGCATGAACTTATTATCACTCAAAACGGAAACACTGGTTCCACTATGCAAGCCAGCCCATTGAGTGAAAGTGATCCTAGAAGAAAAGGCTTTATTCCAGAAGCTGACTATATAAATATGCAAGTTCCACAAAATGCTGAGAACTTTGTCTTGGAATACCGTTACAACCGTGCCCACTACGATGTAGTTTTTGACACTGCAGGCGGCACTCCTCTTCCAACTCGTACTCTTTACTATGGACAAGCCATGCCTAAAATTGCAGATGAAGATATTCCTACAAAAGTAGGCGGCGATTTCCAAGGTTGGAAGCCATCTGTTGATTTAAATACAAGTGATGGAAAAACATTTAAGGCAAATGAAATAATTAAAGTTGGAACTAATGAAGCTAGCAAAAATCTTGATGCCAATTTGATTATGCCAGCAAGCAAAGTTACTTTCACAGCTGTGTGGAAGGACAAGGAAAAGGCAGACTACGCTGTCCAATTCTGGGCAGAAAAGGCAGACCACGCAGAGGGTGCAAGTCTAATGGACAAGTACGACTACATGGGAACTCGTGTATATAAAGACAAAGACACAGGAATGAGACCGGACCTGGATAATGAACCTGTAAATGGACTAAAATTCCCAGACCTAGACCAAGCTCGTCTAGATAAGATATGGGCTAACGTAAGATTTAATCGTGGCAGAAATCTTTATCTAAACAAGTTCTATGTTTACAATAAAAAATTAACAGATGACCAAAACGGCGATAAGACGGTGTCTTCAACAGGCAAGACTGTCTACAACATCTACTACGACAGACAAGTCTACGACCTATACTTTACTAAGTCCAATGCACAACCTGATAAAAACACCATCTATCCTGAAATTTGGGGCTACGACCCGGCAAAGGAAGAATCGGTGATGTTAGGCGGACCCGGCAAGCCATACCACTACAAGGCAAGATTCAATGAGATGATGTATAAGTGGCCCAATGATGCTAAGCAAACAAAGGGCTTTACACCGGGATATCAATCTTTCGGCTGGGGACCAAACTATAGTGTACCGAATTTTCCACTTCATTTAGACACACCACCCTATAGACTTAATGCCGAAGAATTCCTAGACATGGAAAAATACACCAAATGGGGAGGCTATACTAAGAATATAGATAAGGGCGACGGAACAACGATGGATTTAGAGTGGTCCGATTTTACAACCCTTTCCTTCGGTATTAAGCAGGATCATCCATCTATCCCTCACCACATGGACTTTTGGATGGGCGGCTTTAAGGACGGAGAAACCATCATACGTTACGACCTTGTTAGGACCAAGGCAGACACCGCCGGTATGGACTATGGCCACAGATACCCTAAAGTTACAGGCTTTACCCCTTATGGCTATGACCCTAAAAAACAATGGCCGAGTATCGCAGAGGGAAGCCAGGAAAACGGCCGTGTGACTGAAAATGACATTGATGACCTAAACGACGAACGTGATGCAATAACAACTAACACTTGTGGGTCATACTATAACAACCAAGGTATTAAACTTCCTATAGGTCAGCTAGACTTTATACCAGTATTCTTTAGCGATTCCGATGAATATGGGGACGTAAAGAAAGGTGGTCAAGAATTTAAAGAAAACGGCTATCTACGCTTCAAATACACTCGTAACAAGTATCCACTAAGGTTTAACTACGACCCATCAATTATTAGGGATGATTCTTATTTTAATTCCAAAAACCAATTGGACACCTTTTACGAATTCCCACTAAAGGCTCTAAGCCCTGATGTGGATGATAACAATGAATATAAAAAAGTAAACACAAAGGAAGGCCCGAAAAACTTACTAGACAATCCGGAAAATCTGCAAAAATTAGGCCTGACAGACCTTGTATTTACAGATTCAAAAGATGGAAAACTCAAGGTTAAAAGACCGGACAATCTTTCAGACCAAATGGTATTTAAGGGATGGGCACTGGACCCTGCTGGAACTAAACTTATTTGGGAGAACCCAGGCGAGAAAATGCCTTTCCACCCAGTCAACCTCTATGCTAAGTGGGGCGAACCTGATTATCAATGGAAGGTAACTTTCGACCCAAACGGTGGAAATTTAAGTTCAATTGACGAAGCAAAAGTAACTCAAAAACGCAAGACCATCCAAGTAGGGGACAAAGGTCAAGAAGAGACAAAGACTTTTGCGAAAAAAGAAAAGAATGAAGGCGACAAGCAAGTCTTTACAGTTATTCAAAGACAAAAACTTGTAGAACCTAAGAAGCCTACAAAGAAGGGCTACGACTTTATGGGTTGGGAAGCAATCCGTTATACAAAGGATGCTAAAGGCGACTATACAAACCAAATCGACGACTCATATCGTAAAACTTATAAGGTTCCAGAACTATATTCTTTTGGCAACGATGTTGTATCTCCAATCTATCTAAAGGCAATTTGGGTTCCTAACGACAGAGTAGATGTAAAGGTGGAACACCACATTCTAAGCTTAGATTTAAGTAAAGAAACAGAAATGAGACCTGAGACTTTATATGGTAAACGTACAGGATATCTAGTTGCTACAAGTGGAGACAAGCAAGATGAAAAATATATCTTGGCAAATCACAAAGAGCTTGAAGAAAAATTAACTGGCGACTTAAAAACGCTATATGATGAATATAATAGAAGAGTAAAGGCTGATAACACCTACTTCCAAACTTTTAAAGTAGAGCCGGAAAAGATTGATGATGGCAGTGGAAACTTAATTGACAATCCAAAATTCAAAGACAATGTCTTCCACTTCTTCTACAGACCCTTTAGAACTCGTGACTACAAGGTCAACTATATAGATGAAAGAGGTAAAGCAGAAGTCGAAAAATTCTTCACGGACTTGAAGCTTACAGATACAAGCGGTTTAAAAGATGACGCTCTTTTAAAAGCAAATGAAGGAAATAAAGAGAAATTTGAAGCTAAGAGAACAGATTTTGAGAAACTTATTTAGGAATACCAAATTGTAGATCCAGAAGCTGTTTCCAATGGTAACCGTCACTATGATGCAAGAAACTATAGAAGAATCCCTGGTTGGGTTTTAGCTGACAATGAAAAGTCTCAACAACAACTATTTTTCGATGTAAATGAAAAAACAAATGAATTCTTGGGTATCAATGGCACTGGATCAGATCAAATATTCTTCTATTATAAAGACGTAAGAGTAATTGAAACTAAAAAAGATGATCCGACACCAGATGGTTATGTAAGAGTAACCTTTAAGGCAGAAAAGGGTGGATCCTTCAAAGACAAGGATGGAAAAGAAGTTACTGAACTTTACTATGATGTAATTAAGGGACTTCAATCACAATTATTACCAGTTCCGCAAGAATGGGTTGGTGGAAAAAATGATGATGGTAGTGAAAAACAAAAAGAAGAGGGCAAGTACTATATCACACCGGAAACTGGAAAGAAATTTATTAAGTGGGACAACAAACCACTATTAAATGACAACACAATTATCAAGGAAGCCCACACATTTACAGCCTACTTCGAATGGTCAGGTCTATCTGCATCCGGCATAGTAAGAACAGAAGCCTTTAAAGACCCTAAGCCTATAAAAGAAAATCCAGCTGATCCAACTATTAAACCAAAAGACTGGTCAAATGACTTTGCTCCAAAGATTGAAGACTTAAAGAAACAATTAGTTTGGATGGAAAAAGGCAAGGTAGCAAAACTTCCAGCAGAAGCTGTAATTAAATTATATGATGAAGCTGGAACCGAATTAACCACAGACGATCAAGTTTATGATTTAGTAAAAGAAATAGGCAAGGCCGACAATGTCGAACTTATTCGCACAGTAAATATCAAGGCTAAGGTTACTTTCACAGATGGAAAGGACCCACAAGAACTTGATATACCTATTAAGGTTTACAAAAATGTTTACGAAGCATTGACTACAGGAAAGAAACCACTATTCCTAAGTGAAGCTGAAAAGAAAGAAGCTAAAGACGGCGGACTAAAAGATATAACAGGCGAATATGTAAAAGTAACAGTTGCTCCTACTGGTGACATGAACTCCAAGGACAACAAGGTTTACTACGTAAATCCAAAAGCTTGGGTAGAAATTTCGAACGACTCAAATGGAACAGCAGCTCTTATTAATTGGACAGCTGATCAAGATGCCCAAAATGATGAGGGTAAAGCAAACGGCAAGTTCGACTTTGCTAAGCGTCACAAGTTTACAAAAGATACAGTTATCAGTCCAAGACTCTCACAAACAAGTGAGCTTGTAGTTCACGAATCATATAAAGATAGTAAAAACAAATGGGTTAACGACTTTATTGATAAAGAGCTTACAGATGCTAACCTTAAAGCAGCTATTCAAGTAAAAAATGGTGAGGCCAAAGCTTTAGGCGATAACGATAAAGTTACTATAGTAGATGATGCAGGTGAGCCTTATGCAAATCCTGACGCATTAAAGACTGCCCTATATGAAAAGCTAAAAGAAAAAGACGACGACGGTAAAGCAAGCAGAATTGAAAATATAAAGGTAAAAGTTACCTTTGCAAATGGAGAAGTTCAAACAGTAACTGTACCAGTTAAGGTTATCAAGAACATTTACCAAGCAAAGACAAAGACAGGTATGCCAGACTACGTTCCAGCTAACTATGTAAAGGTAACTCTAGACCCAACTACTAAGGCTAAAGACCCACAAAAATATTTCTACTATGTAAATCCAAATGCTAAAGTTCTAATACCAGGTAATGATCCTGAAGGGGTAAAAGAAGACTTTACAGGATGGACGATGAAGGCAGACAGTGCAACAGGTGCTGGTACTGGTTATAAACTAAGTGAAAGACACCAATTTGCAGAAGATTCGACAATCATAGCTCAATACGGCCAAGGCAAAGTTAGGATTAAATATGTTGACGAAAATAAAAAGGAAATTGACACTAAGTACCATATAGATGGAGTAGATTACCCTACAGAAAAAATTGGTAAGCTTGGTGATAATGTTCCAGATCCAGCCTATAATCAAGAAGCTGAAAAAGCAGCAGCGCCTAAATTTAAAGGCTATATTATAAGTAATGTAAGTGTAGATAAAAAACCTGCAAATTATACAGACCCTGCAACTGCTACAATCACTTACCAATACTTTAAAAAAGTAACAACAGATGACAAATCAAGCTCAATGGCTCACTTCCCAGTTGTCTTTGATGCTAATACAGGTGCATTTACAGGTGGAGAAGCAAAAGTTACTGTCTATGTGTACTGTAAAGGCAGTGGCGAGACTTACGAAGATGTAACTTTTGAAGAAGTCAGACAAGCAGTAGAAGAAAAATATGGAATACCTTCTAAGGCAGATGAAAGCTTCATAGAGTGGCAAGACAAAGATACAAAGGGAACAAAAGTTGATGCAGGCTATGTAATAAAACTTAAGGACCCAAATAATTGGGATGTTGCTGAAGTGTTCTATGCCAACTATGGCAAGGCAAGTGCTCTTGTTAAATACCTTGACTTAAATGGCAAGCCTATTGATGATAAATTTAAGATTGACGGAGTTGAATATCCAAGTGAAAAAGCTGGCACAGCTGACGAAGCAATAGACAAAAATGTTTATACAGCAGATTCAGCACCTAAATTTACAGGCTACAAGTTCAACAGAATCGAACTAAATCCAAAAGATGGAAAATATGCCCTAAGTAACAAGGCAACAATTAAGATTTACTATGAAAAAGATTCTGATGTCATTCCGGCAAAAGATGGCAGTGGCAATCCAAATGAAAAACCAGATGGATATGTAGAAGTAAAATTCGTACCAACTGACAAGGCAAAAGATGATACAGAAAAGATTTTCTATGTAAATCCTAAGAAAGATGTAACAATTCCAATAGCAAATCCAGAAGCTAAGGCTACATTCACATTCAAAGAATGGAAGGTGGGAGCAGAAGCAGATGGAGCAGTTTATACTCCAAGCACTCCTAAAAAGTTTACTGAAAAAGAAACAGTAATCACTGCAACTTATGAAAGTTCACAAAATATAATTCCTTACGACCCAAGTGCTACAGACCCAATGGTTAGACCAGATGGCTATGTAAGAGTAAGCTTTGCAACAGATGATGGATTAAAACTAACAAAAGAAAAAGCCTACTATGTAAAGAAAAATGCAGGCATAAAACTTGGAAATGCAGAACTTGATAAACCAGGATATAAAGCTGAAACTGGTTATGAGTTTACTAATTGGGATAAGGAAGATAGTCTTGTAATCGCAGACCAAGATGTACTTGTAACTGCAAAGGCTAAAGTATTAGATGATTTTGATACAGTAAATCACCCTGGCTATGTAAAGGTAACTTTCAAAGCAGGCGACAATGGTGTAATAAAAGAAAATGGTAATCCGATAGACGAAAAAGTTTACTATGTAAATCCTACTAAGTATGTAAACTTACCAGCACCTACACCAGAGGGCAATACAGGCTATGATTTCGGAGCATGGAAGAGCGGCAAGTCTCAAAGTGACTTTAGCCTAGCAAACTTTATAAACTATAAAGAAAATACAACTATAACTGCAATGTTCAACCAAAAGGAAGCAGTTTATCCAAAACTAGATGGTTCAACAAAGCCAGAGGGCTATGTAGAAGTTACTTTTGTAATAAACGGCACAGATGGTAAGATTGCTGACAATGAAATCAAAACTTACTATGTAGACCCAACTAGACAAGTTTCACTAAAAGCTCCTAAGACGATGGCCGGCACAGGATTTATCTTTGATAAATGGAGATTGGGAACTAACCCTAATGACCAAATAATTAAACCTGCTGAGGAAAGACAATATAGTAAAGACACAACTATCTATGGTAGCTTTACTAAACTTAAAGACATCATACCATCAACTAATGACGATGGAACACCGAACTTGCAACCGATAGACTATGTAGCTGTTTTATTCATCGGAGGAGACCACGCTAATAAGTTGGACGGACAAATCTTATATTATGTCAATCCAAAAGCAAATCCTGCACAAACTATTGGCAACTTAACAAAGCCTACAGTAACACCTGACACAGGTTGGAAGCATACAGGCTGGGATGTTCAAGATTCTACAGTTATAAAGGATTATATCTTTGTAGTTGCACAATATGAGGCTCTTGATGATGTAATACCAAAGACAAAGGTTGATGATTCGGAAAAACCAGCAGGCTATGTAAAAGTTACATTTAAGGCTGGAGCAAATGGTAAGCTTCAAGGAGGAGAAAAGACTTACTTTGTAAATCCTAATAAGTATGTAAAACTTACTCCACCAACAACAGTTCCAAATACTTCCTTTGAGTTTTCAACTTGGGAAAGTGATGGTAAAGATTTTATATTGGCAAACAATATAAACTACACTAAAGATACAATTATAACTGCAAAGTTTAATACAAAAGGCGATGTAATTCCAAAGACAAAATCTGATGATTCACAAAAACCACCAACCTTTGTTAAAGTTACTTTTGTAATTGACCCGACAGATGCTGGCAAGATTGAAGACGGTCAAACTATCACTTATTTTGTAAGACCGAATACAGAGGTAACAATTCATCCACCAAAGACAACAGCAAATACAGGCTATGAATTTGAAAAGTGGAGTATAGACACAACAGAAGCTAAGCAATATACTACTGACACAACTGTTAAAGGAGAATTCAAAAAGCTAAATGATATAATTCCGTCTAAGAATCCTGATGGTACAGTGAATGCCAAACCGGAAGGCTATGTTATAGTTAACTTCCTAAAGGGAGATCACGGCGTATTAGATGGACGAACAACATTCTATGTCAATCCAAAGGCTGGCAAGAAGCTAAAAGACCTAGATATTAGTGGAATTACTGTAGTGCCAATGCCAACTTACAAGTTTAGTAATTGGGACAAGCCAATGGAAACAGCTATAGCTGGAACAAGTGATATAAATGTAACAGCAGAGTATACGCAACTTCCAAATATAATCAAAGCAGGACCTAAAGATACAGCCCCATCAGGCTATGTTGTTATCATCTTCGAAACAGACGGTAAGGGCACAATAAAGGGAAATGACCTATATGAAAATGAAGGAAACAAAGCAGATAGTGAAAGAGAAATAGTCTACTTTGTAAATCCGAAGAAGGATGTTAAACTTGCTCCTGCAGATGCAACTGCAAGTCAAACACAACTACCTGTTCCAAAGACAAGTGCAAATAATCCTGATAAATATATCTTTGATCAGTGGCTTACAGAAATCGACACTAAAAGTCCTATTATAAGAGGTAGGGTGCATATTGCAACCTTCAAGCCTAAGGTAGTAAAATTAACTTACGATGCAAATGAAGCTACAGGAACAGTACCTGCAGAACTTACAGTTGATTATGACACAAATGTCAGACTTGCAGGCAAGGGTGATCTTGCTAAGAAAGATGCAAGCTTCAAAGGCTGGAAGATTGGCACTGAAATTCATCAAGCCGGCGATCAAATCAACTTAAAAGAAAATACTACAGCTTATGCTCAATGGGATGATGATAAGAAAATCATCGAGTATAATCCAGTTGATAATCCTACAACAAGACCGGATAACACTTATGTAAGAGTAACATTCGCAGTAGAAGATGGATTAAAATTAAAAGAGCAAAAAGCCTACTATGTTAAGAAGGATGCAGGTATAAAGCTTGGAGATACTAATCTTGCAAAACCAGGATATACAGTTGAAACTGGATACAAGTTTGATAAGTGGGATAAGGAAGATAGCCTTGTAATCACAGAAGATATACTTGTAACTGCAAAATCTACTAAGCTTGGTACAGTTATTCCAGAAAAAGATACGAAGGGAAATAAAAATGCTAAGCCAGAAGGCTACAAGGAAGTAGTATTTAAGGTTAAGGATGCAGACGCAGATAAGGGTACACTTGAAGGCGTTACAAAATTCTATGTAAATCCAACTGAATATGTAACAATCAACCCACCAACAACAAAGGCTAATACAGGTTTTGAATTTGGAGCATGGGATAAGGATACAAATATTCCTACAGTTTACAAAGATGAAGTAACTACAATTGAAGCAGGATTCAATGAACGTAAGGATGTCGTACCAAAGACAAAGACTGACGATTCAGAAAAACCAAAAGGCTATGTAACAGTAACTTTTGAAATTGATCCGGCAACTGGCGGACAAATTGTTAAAGACGAAGTTACAGTTTACTATGTAAATCCAGCTAAAGATGTAACTCTTCCACAACCAAAGACTCTAGCTGAAACAGGCTATGTCTTTGAAAAGTGGGATCAAGATACGACGACAGCTAAGAGGTACACAGATAACACAACAGTTAAGGGTAATTTCAAGAAACTTGAAGACATTATTCCTTCAACAGATGACAAAGGTAAGCCAAATGCTAAACCAGATGCTTATGTAACAGTGACTTTTGACAAGGGTGAACATGCAAGTAAGATAGAAGGACAAAAAGTTTACTATGTAAATCCAAAGGCAAATAAAACTATTGCTGATTTAGGAAAACCAAAAGTTACAGCAGAAACAGGATATAAGTTTACTGGCTGGAATTTTGCTGACACAAAAGAAATATTAAGCGATCTTACAGTTATTGCTCAATACAAAGAAATTGACGATGTTATTCCAAAGACAAAGAATGATGAAACAGAAAAACCAGAAGGATATATAACAGTAACATTTAGTGCAGAAGAAAATGGAAAACTTACAGGACAAGCAGTTTACTATGTAAATCCAAATAAAGCACATGTATTAAAAGACAAGGCACCAAAAGTTACACCTAACACAGGATTTGACTTTGCTGGATGGGATACTCAAATTGAAAGAGCTATCCAATACAAAGACAAATATGTAATCAAAGCTCTTTACAATACAAAGGGCGATGTAATCCCTCAAAAGAATCCAAATGGTTCTGATAAACCAGATGGCTATGTCAAAGTAATGTTTGACAGGGGCGATCATGGTGAATTAAGTGGACAAACAGTTGTTTATTATGTAAATCCTAATAAAGAAGTTACAGTACCAGCACCAACAGTAAATGCAGGCGTTGGATATGAATTTAGCAAATGGGATAAAGCATTAAAACAAAAGTTCAAAGAAGACACAAGAATTACAGCAGAGTATAAGCCATTGGCTGGCATCTTCCCACAAGAAAAGACTGATGGAAGCGACAAGCCATCCGGATATATCACAGTAACTTTCAAGGCAGATGCTAAGGGTTCATTAGAAGGAAAGACAGTTTACTATGTAAATCCTGAAAAGATTGTAGACCTAACAGACACAGCAAAGGAAATTACCAAGAATCCAAATACTGGCTACACAGCAGAAGGCGGAAAATGGGATAAGCCATTAAACGCTAAGTTTAATGACGGTGACGTGATTACCTTTAATTTCAAGGCTTTAGCCGATGTAATTGAAGAAAAACCTGGAGTAACAAAACCAGCTGGCTATGTAACTGTTAAATTTATTCCAACAGATAAGGCAACAGACACTAAAGAAAAAGTTTACTTTGTAAATCCATTGAAGAAAGTTACAATTACAAATAAACCTGAAGGAAAAGAAATGGATATAAATGGAAATAAATCTTCCTTCAAATTTATTGGTTGGACAGTAACTAGAGGTGCTATCAATTCATGGAAAGGATCAAGCGTTAGCGATACGTTTATCCAAGATACTGACATCACTGCTAAATATGAGTTTAATTGGATTAATATAATTCAAGAACCTATAGCAAAAGAAAATGCTGTGACAGCAAAGGGAGATGTACCTGAAGCTAAAGACTTAATCTCAAACATTCCAGGAAGTACAGAAAAACCACTTCCAGATGGAACAAAAATAACTTATGAGGAAGAACCTAAAGTTGATAAAACAGGCAAAGTAACTTCAAAAGTTAAGGTTGAGTACCCAAGCGGTGCAGTTACTATAGTAGATGTACCACTTACAGTAGTTGACCATGTAGTTCCTCAAGTTGGAAATGACAGACCACTTGTACCAGACTCTTATGTAAAGGTAACAGTAGATACAACAGACAAGGCAACTCCAAATACGAAGTTTACAAAAGTATTCTGGGTTAAGCCAAATGTAGAAGTTACTATACCAGGAATACTTGCTCCAAAAGGAAAAGAAGTAACAGAAGATGAAGTTAAAAAGACAAACAACTTCATTAAGTGGCAATTGCAAGGAAGTAATCCTGCTAAGTTCTATGAAACAGAAATTAGGGACACATTCACAGAAAAAGAATCTACAATAATAGCAACTTATGAATTTAACAAAAATGTAGAACCTAAAGAGAAAGATAATCCTTGGTTCTCACAATACTCAAAGCCAGAGCCAAAGGACTTCATAAAGAATGCTTATGATGACAATAATCCTGATGCTGTGGGCACTCTTCCACCAGGAACAAAATTTGCATTTAAACCTGGTACCGAACCAAATACAAGTAGTCCAGACCAAAGAGAGACTACGATAGTAGTAACTTATCCAAACGGAGAAGTGAAAGAAAAAGTTGTACCATACAAGGTTACAGGAGATGTAGTTGAAGAACGTCCTGGAGAAACATCAACTTTTCCAGATTACTTTGTAAGAGTTATTGTTAAGACAACAGACTTGGCAACTGATGACAGTAAATTTGAAAAAACTTTCTGGGTAAATCCTAAGATAGAAGTAACCATTACTGTAGCTAATCCAAAGGGTAAGTATGTTCCAAAAGATCAAAACAATCCTAGCGATTTTACTTGGAAATTTAATGGTTGGGAAACAGAAGACAAAACAAAATCTTGGAATGACACTATAACAGGACAATTTAAAAAGGAGACAACTATTGTTGCTGAGTATGTTAAAGGTCAAGCAGAATTAGTAGATATTTATTACACTACAGAATCTTGGAAGGGAGTTAATGATTATCTTCCAAGGGAAGAGCAATTAAAAGCTTTGGTAAAAAGCAAAGTTCCAGGCGAAGTAGAAAATGTAGAATTATTAACGGATTCTCAAGATTTTACAGAATACGCATATAGTAAACTCAGCGAAAACAATATTAATCAAATCAATAGAACTGAAACTATAAATGCAAAAGTAACATTAAAAGATGGCACTGTTAGCATAGTAGAAATTCCAATAGTTGTTTATAAAAACATCTATGAAGGTCTAACTAATGGTGGCAAGCCTGATTATGTAGCTAAGGCAGAAGATGATTTGAAAAAATCAAATCCAGGTAGAGATAATGACTATGTAATAGTAACATTAATTCCTACTGCTAAGGCTAAGAACCAACAAAGAAAGACTTACTATGTAAGGAAAAATGCTTCTGTTATTATTCCAGAAATAAAGGCTGAAGGTAGAGATGCTTATAAGTTTATCTACTGGAAGGCAGAAAAACCTGGACAAGGCCAAGATAATCCAAACTATGGCTGGACAACAAGATCAATGAGTATGTTTAGATCTGCTGCAACAGCTGCTAAGAACGACTTGGTCGATAACAATGAAAAAGTAAACTTTGATGGCAGGATGAGCTTTGACCAAGATACGGACATCGTTGCTCAATACAAGACAACAACTCCAACTCCGACACCAGATGAACCAGATAAACCAAACCCTGATTATCCTAAGTATCCAGATTATCCAGAATATAGACCAAACTATTCAGGCGGCTCAACAATATATATTGAAAAGCCAGTAGAAAAGGTAATAAAGGTACCTGACAATGCTTTTGTCAAGGAAGTAAGGTATATGCAAGGATTTGAAGGAAAATTCAGACCGTTTGATGGTTTAACTCGTGCTGAAGCAGCGCAAATTCTTGCCAATGCTCTAAAAGAAGACGGATATAAATATGATCCGAATTATAAAATTTCTTACAAAGATATTGGCAACGCTTGGTACACGGAAGCAGTCAAGATTGTAACTCAAGCTAATGTCTTTAAGGGCTATGATGACGGAAACTTTAAGCCTCAGGAAAAAATAACCAGAGCCGAATGGATAGGAACATTAAAGAGATTCCAAGAATTAAGAGACCTTTCAGGTAATCATATGAATTTAAGAGAAGGTCACTGGGCTATGGCAGAAATTGAAGCAGCTTATCAAGCAGGCTGGCTTGCAATTTATAGTGACGGACTGGCAGACTTTAAGGCAGATGAATTTATTCCAAGACAAGAAGTAGCCGCAGTTTCAAATAAAGCTTTTGAAAGAGTCCTGGATAAAACTTATATTAAGAGAAATGACAAAGCCCTTGTAAATTATAAGGATATAAATGACAAGATGTGGTCTTATGAAGATATTTTATGTGCAAGCAATACTTTCTTGCATGACAAAAAACTTTATAGGGCACATGGAATAGACATGAGCAATGAAATCTTTAATATCAATTTAGATGGATTTACCATAACTAAAGATAAATTCCAAAGAATTGAAAGATAAAGAGGAGAGTTTATTTCACAAAAAGCTATATCAAATATTGAGAAGACTCGTGTTTTTGAGTCTTCTCTTTTTTAATTTCTAATTCAGCACTTATATTGAAATTATAAATTATAAAGGAAATATATGCATGATAACTTAATTTTTTTCATAATATTTTATGTATAAACTAAAAGTTGGTGGGTAGGGCTAAAATCTTGTAAATATAAAAGCTATAAAGTATAATGGTAATATAAAAATAAGCTGAAATTTAATAAAGATTTTATTTATAGGTATAGAAAATTTTGTAAAATGTTTAGGGAGGTAAAAATGAAAAAAAGAAAAATTATTGCAACAGGATTAGCTGGTACTGGCGTTATGGCTATGGGAGAATTACTAGCCTATGGCAGCATGGATGAAGATAAAAATATTATTTGGCTTCCCAACTATGGAAAAAAATCACCTAACATGGCAAAGTTTTGTTTAATTTATTCTCAATCTGAAGGAGAAAATTGCCTAGAAACTGATTTATCTGACTTGATAATAATAAGTGGAGATGTTTCAGAAAAACTTGTAGAAAAACTGGAAAAAGGTGGCAATTTATTTATAAATGAAACTATAATAGATTACATACCAAAAAGAGATGATATAAATATTTATAAAATTCCCGCAACAGAACTTGCAAGAAAACTGGGATATCAAAAAACAAGCCATATGATTATGTTGGGAGCATTCCTAGAAGTAACAGAAGCCCTAAACTTTGGAACAGTTGTTAAAGCATTTACAAAAGTTTTCGGTTATGATTTAAAAGATCTATTACCAATTTATCAAAAGGCAGTAGTTACAGGTGCAGGAGCTGTAAGAAGCTCAAGTGCAAAAGAAAAACATATTGAAAGACAATCAAATGCTGAAGTCAAAACAAATAAATATAATAAAGAAAAATTTGAATTTGAAGAATTAAGCGAAGACTTTAAAGATTCTATAGATTCAGAAACCTTTAAGGATGATCTTTCCATAGCTGAACATGCTTTAGAAAATGAAATAATAATGGTAAGGTTTTATAATAAGTCAAAGGAAATATTAAGGGGAAATATTACTTCTGAAGTTTTTGGGTCACTAGCCAAACAATCTGATGAACATTTACTCTATCTGAAGGGTTTGATAAAGAAATTAAAAGGTCAATCAATTTATATTGACGAAGTCGATAAAACACCTATAGAAGAGGAAAAAATAAATTGGAAAGAATTTTCTGATGAAAAGAGGATAATGGCACTTTCAATATTTGAAGAAGCAATAAAATTAAAAAATAATTCCATAGAATTTTATAAAAAAGCTTCTGAAAAAGCGAAAAAAGACTTTGCAAAAAGACTATATGATGAATTAAAATATTGGGAAAACTACCAACTTCAACAACTTGAAGGACAATATCAAATATTAAAAGAAGAAAATGAAGAAAGTATTTAATAAAGCTTATAAATAATACTTAAATATTAAAGGGCTGCCTAAAAGGTAGCCCTTTTTGTAGAATAAAATTATCTTTTCATAAAATCATTAGACCAATACTCAATCGAAGATATGATTAGCAAGGCTCGTCACAACAGTATAAATTAAAATTGAAGCCATATTTGCAGTGATACTATCATGGTCAAACCTTGGGCTGACTTCTGCAATATCAAAAGATAAAACCTTGCCGCTTTGCAAAACTTTTTTCAAAAGAATAAGAATTTTTTCAGGGTCAAGACCTAAGGGTTGAGGAGCTGAAACACCAGGAGCATAAGCAGTAGATAGGACATCAGAGCAAATAGTTATATAAATTTCATCAAGATCTTTAATATAATCTTCAAGTTTTTGTTCAATTTTATGAATATCAGAATTAATTATATCCTTTGCAAGAATATAATGAGCTCCTAAATTATCTGCAGTATCAAAAAGGCTTTGTGTATTAGAATGTTTTTGGATTCCCATTACAAAATAATTATACTTATCGCCTCTTTCTTCACACAAATCAGCAATTTGCCTAAACATTGTGCCACTGGTTCCACCCTTTTCTTTGTCATAGGGTCTTAAATCAAAGTGAGCGTCAAAAGAAACAATACCTAAATTTTTCTTTTCCTTATCCATTAAATAATTTGAAAGTCCCTTGTAATGACCGAAAGCAATTTCGTGGCCACCACCTAAAAGGATAGGAAATAAATTTAAAGATAAGATTTTTTTCACAGCATCTGCCAAAGCATTTTGCGCTTCAACAAGGCTTGTATATTTACTTGTAACATTACCGCAGTCAAAAATCTTAGTGTTTTGGTTGAACTGACATGGAAGTTTGCTTAGCTCTTTTCTTATAGCAAAAGGCCCTGCTGATGCACCATATCTACCCTTGTTAAGCTCAATACCCTGATCAGATTCAAAACCTAAAATTCCAAAACCGAGCTTTCCATCAAAGGGCTTTAGACTGTCATCATTTAGATCAATTCTTTGAACCCATTGATGCCACCTAAAAGCTGAAAAATCATTTTCATCATCAATTCTACCGCTCCATAAAGTCATGTCTTGTGGAGTATAATATTTAATCATAATAATCTCCCTTTTTAAAAATTAATTAATTCTTGTTTTGACATTATTTTTAATTTTTGAATTGAATAAAAATTTGCAAAACATTTTTATGATTTTATCCTTAGTCAAAGGATTTTTACTTTCATTATACATAATAGTAAAAAATTCTTTTAACTTTTTATAAATCTTATTAGGAAATTTTGAAATAATAAACAATATCATATAATTAACCTAACTAAGTATATAATAATTACAAAACCCTATTTTTACAATATTAAACTTGTTCAAAATAAGAAAATTTCGAAGAATTTCTCTAAAATTCTATAATAAACACTTTGTAATAAATCCCTAAAAACTTTAAAAAAAAATGTTTATAAGGTAAAATAGTTATGTTTATAAAGAAAGGAGAACTATGGAAAAAATAAAAGAAAATAAATTAGGAATTGACCCCATAGGTAAGCTACTTTTTACAGTATCTTTTCCAATAATAATTTCAATGCTTATCCAAGCTTTATATAACATGGTTGATTCTTATTATATAGGAAAAATTTCAGAAGAAGCCTTCACAGCAGTTTCTATAGCCTTTCCTCTTCAAAATATAATGGTAGGAATAGCAGTAGGCACAGGGGTAGGTACAAATTCTCTGCTTTCTAGGTCATTGGGAGAAAAAAACTTCGACAAAGCAAACCTATCTGCAGAAAATGGAATATTTTTATCAATTTTATATGGCATCATATTGCTAATTCTTTCGTTTGTATTACCAAGATATTATTATATATCTCAAAATGTTTCACAAGAGATAGTAAATTATGGAGTGGAATACTTATCCACAATAATGGCATTTTCCATGGGAGTTTTTATACAAATCAATTGCGAAAGACTACTTCAATCTACAGGACGCTCAATGCTTACCATGTTTACTCAAGGCATAGGAGCATTAATAAATATTATATTTGATCCTATCTTCATTTTTGGGTATTTCGGTTTTCCTGCAATGGGAGTAAAGGGAGCCGCCATAGCAACAGTTGTGGGGCAAATCATAGGGGCACTTTTTGGAATATATTTTAATTTTAAACTCAATAAAGATATACAGATAAAAAAAATAAGACCTAGATTACAAATAATAAAGAAAATATATGAAGTAGGTCTGCCATCAATCGTAATGATATCAGTAACCTCAACAACAATTTATTTTTTAAATAAAATTTTATCCATATATTCAACCAGCGCCATAGCGGCATTGGGTGCATACTATAAAATACAATCCTTCATATTTTTACCGATATTTGGCTTAACAAATGGGATGGTTCCAATAATAGCCTACAATTATGGAGCTGAAAAGAAAAAAAGAATAATAAAAACAATAAAACTAACGATGATTGTAGGAACAATAATGATGATTTTAGGCACAGCTATATTATGGATATTTCCAGAAGAACTTTTAGATATTTTTTCTGCATCAGATGCTATGAAAGAAGTAGGCATAACAATGCTTAGAATTATAGCTTTATGTTTTATCTTTGCAGGAATATCAATAATGGGAGGTTCGGTATTTCAAGCCTTGGGAAACGGCCTATTAACATTAATAGATGCTGTAATAAGAAATATTATAATTATTTTGCCCTATACCTATATAGTCAGCAGAATTGCCCCCATAGAATATGTTTGGTGGTCATATCTTCTATCTGAAACTTCATCTATAATTTTTGTTTCATACTTTATGAAAAATTTTGCAATGAAGAGAATTGATTTAATAAAAGAAAGTATATAATTAGACCGAGGGGATAGCAACAAAATTCTATCCCATTTAAATTTAAAATCATTTATAATAATATTAGAAAAAAGATAAATTATCTTTTATTTCTATATGGCTTATAAATTGTTAATTTTCTTAAAATCTTGAAAATTCTATACATTTAATGTATTATAAAAGCAATAAGAAACTC
>NZ_AEAA01000016.1:0-1124 GCF_000179335.1 Peptoniphilus sp. oral taxon 836 str. F0141 | reverse complement strand
ATTTGAACCCATGGTTGATGCTTATCTAGCACAAAATATTCATGAAAATCAAAAAATTATTGTTAGGTCTTTAAATGTTATTGGACTAGGAGAGTCTTTAACTGAAGATAGAATAAGGAAATTGAATTTAGAAAATAAATATATTTCAATCAACACTTTTGCTCATTTTACTCAGACTGAAATTAAACTTATAGCTAAGGGTGAGGACTATGAATATATTTCAAATATAATGTCTAATAGTATAGAAAAATTATATGATGAATTTAAAGACCATATATATTCTGATAATAACCAAAGCGTTGAAGAAGTCTTGGTAAAAAGATTGAGGGACAAAAATTTAACTATATCTTTTGCTGAATCTATTACTGGAGGTCTTTTAGCTGCATCTATTACTGATGTAGCTGGTTCATCAAAGATTTTATCTTCATCTTATGTAACCTACTCTAATGATTCTAAAATTAAGAACTTAGGAGTAAGAAAAGAAACTTTAGATAAATATGGTGCCATAAGTGAACAAACAGCTCTTGAGATGGCTTGTGGATTAAAAAATAAGACTAATTCAAGCGTTTGTGTTTCTACTACAGGCGAAGCTGGACCAGAGCCTTCTGAAACAGATATAGGAAATGTTTTTATATGTATTTATTTCTCTGAAGATAATTATCAGCTAAAACATTTTTATTTCCCAGGAAATAGAGAGAGAGTAAGAAATAGAACAGTAAGTCAAGTTTTATCAAATTTGTTGTACTTAATTAATAAAGAATAGGAGTTATTATGAACGATAATTTAGAAAAGAAAGAAGCCCTAGATAAGGTATTAGCGACCATAGAAAAACAATATGGTGAAGGCTCAATAATGAAGCTTGGTCAAGATGCTAAACTCAATATAGACTCAATTCCAACTGGAGCCTTAGCTTTAGATATAGCTTTAGGTATTGGCGGAATACCAAAGGGAAGAATAATTGAAATTTACGGACCTGAATCATCAGGTAAAACTACTATTGCTCTGCATATTGTAGCTGAATCTCAAAAATTAGGCGGTAATGCAGCTTTTATAGATGCAGAACATGCTCTTGATCCGGGGTTATGCTAAAAAATTGGTGTAGACGTTGAAAATCTTATTATTTC
>NZ_AEAA01000017.1:0-28673 GCF_000179335.1 Peptoniphilus sp. oral taxon 836 str. F0141 | reverse complement strand
ATTAATATCAAGTAAAGAATAATTAAAACTAAGGCTCCTACAAATCCGAACTCCTCACATATTACCGAAAAAATAAAATCAGTATGGGCTTCTGGAAGATTTGCATATTTTTGTTTAGATTGAAAAAAACCACTTCCTGTATATCCTCCAAGAGCGATAGCATAAAGAGATTGAGTTATCTGATACAACTCATCACTGACATCGCCTTGATCAGATGCAATTAAGCCCATAATTCTTTCTCGCCTATACTTGGAACCTGGACCCATAAGAATTAAAACAACAAGTCCTAGCCCCATTAAAAGCATAATTAAAAATTCCTTTTTAGTCATTCCTGCTGAGGTAAACATAGCAAAAAGGGCAAGTCCAATAACAATAGCAGTAGAAAAGTCCTTAATCATAATAGGAACAATGGAAAATCCCATGATCACAAGAATAGTTACAAATATAGAATCTTCCTTTATTTTGTTAAAATTATTTGCTAGATACTTAGCTAAGAATAGAATTGAAGAAACTTTCAAAATATCTGATGGTTGAAAGGCAAAAATCTCTCTACCTGCAATTTCAATTTTCAACCACCTTACTTGTCCATTTACTAATTTACCCATAGGAGTCCATAACATAAAAATCAATATTATACTTAAAAGAAAAACCCAATTAATATTTTTTTAATAAAGTTTTTATTGACCTTTATGATAAATAAAACTGAAAAAATTCCTAATACCATCCAAACCAATTGCCTTATCAGATAGTAAAATCTATTAACATCATATTTAATTGTTGTTGGAAAAGATGCAGATGCTACTGAAACTAATCCAAAAATTAATAATGCCATAACATCAAATAAAAGAATTAAATCAACTTCTTTTATTTGACTTTTTATTTTCAATTTCAAGATTAAAGCTCCTTAACAATTTTTTTGAAATGCTTTCCTCTCTCTTCATAAGAGCTATACATATCCCAAGATGCACAGGCTGGAGATAAAAGTATTGAATCTCCTTTTTTAGCTAAGGATACACCAAGTTTTACGGCTGCTGGTAAATCTTTTACTATAAAAACTTCAATACCATAATTTTTAGCTTCTTTTGCCATCTTTGGCCCTGTTTGCCCAAACACAATTAAACTTCTAAGATTTGGGGCAATATTTTCCATAAGGCTATTGAAATCACTACCCTTATCATAGCCACCGCCGATAAGTATTGTCTTATTTGTCATTGCCTTAACTGCAACAAGTGTTGAATCGGGGTTTGTACCTTTAGAATCATTATAAAAACTTACATCATTTACTTTTTTTACAAATTCTATCCTGTGTTCAACTCCAGAAAATATTTTTATACTTTGCTTAATTATATCATTACTAATATTGAAAATCTTAGCTATTATGATAGCGCCCATAACATTTTTAACGTTGTGAATACCAGGGATTTTTATGTCTTTGATATCAATAATTTCTTCCCTAATATCCCCATCTTTAAAAATAATCTTTCCATCATCTAAAAAGCATCCTCGTATATCTTTTTTTTCTGTTGAAAAATAATAAATATTTGATTTTAAATCCTTTAAATCATCTCTTGACCTATCATCATAATTAATTATAGAAAAATCATCTTTGTCTTGATTTGCAAAAATCTTATATTTTGCATTTCTGTAATTATCTTCTGTTTTATGCCAATCCAAATGGTCTTTTGTTACATAAGTAAGTAATGCAACTTTTGGTTTAAATTCATGAGTATCTTCAAGCTGAAAAGATGAAGCTTCTATTACTATAAAATCATTATTTTTTGCCTCTAAGGCAATTTCAGATATGCCTCTTCCAATATTTCCCACTACATATGTTTTGTTTACTTGTCTTAAAATTTGTCCTACAAGTGTTGTGGTTGTTGTCTTGCCATTAGTGCCAGTTATTGCAATTAGATTTTTACAGGAACTTATCTTATATGCAAATTCCAAATCACTTATAATTTTTATACCTAAATTTCTTGCCTTTTCTAAAAGAGGATGGTCTGGATATATTCCAGGGCTCTTGATAATAATATCTATATTTTCTAAATCTCCATCTTTTAGCATTACAAAATCTTCTTCTATATCTTCTAAATTTAAATCTTTATTTTCATCATAACAATAGACCTTACAGGGCATTTGATTTAGAGCTTTTAAACAAGCTCTACCTGTAATTCCTAAACCCATAACTAATATTTTTTTATCTCTAAACATATGTCACCCTAAAATTATAAAATACGCAATGATACAAAAAATTAATTGTACCAAATAAAAAGTTAAAACTACCTTTTGTTCCTTCCAGCCCTTTTGTTCAAAATGATGATGTAAAGGACTCATTAAAAATACTCTCTTGCCTCTTGTTTTAAAGCTTACTACTTGAATAATTACAGAAAGAGTTTCTATAAAATAAACTCCTCCTGCCAAGGGAAGTGCCAGTGGTAAATTTAATAGGACAGCTATTGCTGAAACAGCACCACCTAAAGCAAGTGAACCTGTATCCCCCATAAATACTTTTGCAGGATATTTATTATAAATTAAAAATCCTGATAAAGCTCCCAAAAGGCAAATGCAGAATAATAATATTTCCATCCTTTGTAATTTATAAGCACAGATTGCAAAAAATCCCAAACAGATTATAGTAACTCCGCTAGAAAGTCCATCAAGACCATCCGTGAGATTTACAGAATTAACTGTACCCACAACAACAAAAATTATAAAAGGAATATAAAAAATTCCAAAAGAGCAAAATTGATTAATAAATGGTATAAAAACCATAGTATGCAAATTTTTTGAATTATATTGGTAGATTAAAAGAATAAGAGCCACTAAAATTTGTAAGAGTAATTTTTGTATGGCTGTTAGTCCTAAATTTCTCTTTTTTACAACTTTTATATAGTCATCAATAAATCCAACTCCAGCAAAAGCAAAAGTTGCAAACAAAAGCATGAATACAGAAAGTTTAAAATTTGTAAATATTAAAGTTGTTATAAGAATAGTTATAAGGAATATAAGACCACCCATAGTTGGTGTCCCACTCTTTTTCAGATGAGATTTTGGCCCATCTTCCCTAATACTTTGCCCAGCCTTTAATCTCCTCAAAATTGGTAGAAATATTCTACCCAAAATTAAGGCAATAATAAAATTAACTAATAATACTACGATAACTTTCATCTTAATCTCCATGATTTATATTTTTTTTGCTTTTTTTATTTTTATCTTTACTTTTGCTATTTTCTGAATTTTTATTCTCATAAGAATTTCCCTTGGTTCTCAAGATATTTTTTTCCTTATTTGAATTATTTTCATCGTCTTTAGCTGATGAATCGCCTAAGTCTTCTAGGACAATTTCAACAAGCTCATCTTTGTCTAATTTTTCACCCTTTGCCGGACTTTGTGAAATAAAGTATCCGTCGCCTTTGATATTATACTCTAATTTCAATTTATTTAAAATACTTTCAATTTCTCTTTTACTCTTTCCAGACAAATCCGGCATAGTAATTTTTTCTTGGTTATTATTTTCAATAGCCAAATCTACTATACTACCATAAGGAACATCTACACCTTGAGAGGGATTTTGACCAACTATAACCGCAGTATCTTTTATATCATTAATATTGGTGTTAAACCTCAAACCTTTTTCAATTAAACATTTGCCACCATCTTCTATAAGTTTACCTGTCACATCTGGAATACTAACAAGTTCCTTTTTATCATCTTTAACTTCTTCAGTCTTTGGAACTTTTAAATAATTTAATATTCTATCCATTATTTGACCAGCAACTGGAGCTGCAACTGTTGAACCTAAAATTTCACCCTTGGGATTTTTCACAATAACAAGAACGGTAATTCTTGGGTCTTGAATAGGGGCTACACCAATAAATGAAGCAATGTAAGCATCTTCATAACCTGTTCCATCTTTTTTTGCAATTTCCGCAGTTCCTGTTTTTCCACCAATTCTATATCCAGGAACTTGTGCTCTTTTACCTGTACCATTTTTTACAACTCTTTCCATAAGAATTCTCATAGTATCAGATGTTTCTTTTGAAATTACCCTTCTTAATACTGACTTATCTTTCTTCTCTATTACATTATCATTTTCATCTACAACTTCTTTAACAATTCTAGGCCTGTTTAAATACCCACCATTACTTATAGCAGAAACTGCATTTATTAGTTGAATAGGAGTTACGGCAATTCCATGACCGTAAGACATAGTGGCAAGTCTAACATCACTTATTGAATCAGGACTAGATGGTATTAAACCTGAAGCTTCTCCATTTAATTCAATACCTGTTCTTTCTCCAAAACCATAAGCCTTTATATACCTTAAAAAATTTACCCTACCAAGTTCTAAACCTATCCTAACAAAAGATACGTTGCATGATTGTTCCAAGGCTTGTGCCATTGTTTTTGGACCTCTCTGGTGAGAAGTACACTTTAAAATAGCTCCATCAATATTAACCTGACCAGTACACACATAAGTTTTATCTGGACTTGTTGTATTCTGTTCAAGAGCTGATGAAGCGGTTATTAATTTGAAGGTAGAACCTGGTTCATATTGGTCATTAACATTGAAATTTCTCCAGTTATCATACCAAATATTTGTCTTTTCCTCATCAGTATAAGATTTCCAATTTTTTTCTTGATCTTGGTTTATAGGCTCTTTAGGATTATTTAAATTATAATCAGCCTTAGATGCCATTGCTAAAATTTCTCCACTTTTAGTATCTTGAACTATAACATCAACTTGATCAGCCTCATTTTTTTTCAGAGCATCTTGAGCAGCAGATTCAACGAACTGTTCAATATTTGAATCAAGTGTCAAAACAACCGAATAACCTTCCTTAGGTGCAAAAGTTTCTTCTTCTGTCAAGGGAATGATATTATGAGCGTTGTCTTTTTGAGAAACATTTTTTCCTGGAATTCCTGTTAATTCTTCATCAAAAGATGCCTCTATACCATATTGTCCCAAATTTTCATCATTAGTAAAACCTATAACATATGAAGCAAGATTATTAAAAGGATAAAATCTTCTTATTACATCATCAACTGACAAAGCTTGAAGATTGTCTTTTTTTTCTTTACTTAAAGTGGATCTTTTGTCCCTTAATTTCATAGCCATAGTCCTATCAATATTAGAAACAAGACGTACAACCTTTGAACCCTTCATTTTTTCAAGAACTTCTTCTTGGTCAACTTGGCAAATTTCAGAAATTATTTTGGAATCTTCTAACAATATTTTATTTTTTCTTTTCTTATAATCGCTTACAGATTCATTTTTTACTTGTTCGAGATATGACATATTATAAAAGACATTAGCCTTGGAAATATTTATAGCTAGTTCCTTCATATTCCTATCATAAATAATTCCCCTATTTGAGCTAATAACTTCTGATTTTGTTATCTGATTTAAGGCATCTATTGTTAATTTTTCAGATTCAACAACTTGTATATACAAAAGCCTAAAAATTATTACAATAAATAAAATAGCTAGAATAAGAAAAAATATAAGAGCTGAATTGTTTACTCTCTGCCTTTTTTTAAGGAAAATATTTTTATCTTTTCTAGCCTTATTTTTTAAAATTCTCAATTTATCCCCCTACTCATTTTGGAAAGATCTAAGAACAGACACTATGGGACTTAGGAACACGTTATAATTAACATCTCCTTGTGGTTTTTTTGTTTTTGTATCAATATAAACTATTTGCCAATCGTCAGGATATACCATACCTAACTTATACATAGCAATATCGGCTACCTCAATTTGTGATTTAATGCCCTTTAAATCTCCTGAAAGAGTCATTTTTGTTTTCTTAAGTTCATTTATCTCATGTTTAGTACTCAAAATTTGCCTGTCAAGTCCAGCTATTTGCGAATACATAAAAGTACTTGCAGTAATCACCATAGCTACAATAATCATAGTAAACAAAAGCGGTTTATTTCTAAAAATACCATGACTCATTTTTATATTATAATTTCTTTTTAATTTTTTTGTATTAGCAATTATTTTCTTTGTCATGACTTACCTCTAACTTCTCAGCTACTCTAAGCTTTGCACTATGACTTCTGTTGTTATTTTTAATTTCCTCTTTAGTCGGCACTATAGGCTTTCTGGTAATTATTTCTATCTCTCTTTTTTTATCACAAGTACATATGATTTGCTCAGGTGGGCAGACACAATCACTATAAAGGTATCTAAAGGCATTTTTTACAATTCTATCTTCAAGAGAATGAAAGGAAATAATAGCAAGTCTGCCACCTGGATTCAATCTTTCGACAAACTTATATATAGATTTTTTTAAAACATTAAGTTCGTCATTTACCTCAATTCTTAGAGCTTGAAAGGTCCTTTTTGCTGGATGTGGACCATCTCTTCTAGCTCCTTTAGGTACTGCCTTTTTTATAACTTCAACTAAATCAAATGTAGTGTTAATTTTCTTAATTTTTCTTTCCTGAACAATAAATTCAGCAATTCTTTTAGCCCAATTCTCTTCTCCATATTCCTTAATAATCCTATAAAGTTCATCTTTAGAATACTCATTAACTATAGTTTTTGCCGTTAGGGGTAAAGTTTTATCCATTCTCATATCAAGTTCACTATCAAACCTATATGAAAATCCCCTTTTTCCTTTATCAAATTGGTAGGATGAAACTCCAAGGTCCAAAAGAATACCATCAACTTTTTTTATATGTAAAGAATCTAAAATTTCTTCAAAATTCTTATAATTTGTGTTGAAAAGTTTTACATTTTCATATTCACTAAGAACTTCATGTGATTTTTTTATAGCATCCTTATCTTGGTCTATACCGATTAACAAACCACTGTTATTTAAAATTTTTGCAATGCCTTTGCTGTGACCTGCTCCTCCGATAGTTGCATCCATGTAAATTTTATTTTCTCTTATATTTAAATTTTCTAAAACCTCATTATAGAGAACACTTACATGTTTAAATTCCATTATATCCCCAGCTCTGACATCTTTTCAGCTAATTCTTCATAAGTTAGACCTTCTTCAGAATTATATTTTTCCCAATTTTCTTGTGACCAAATTTCAGCCCTATTTGAAAGCCCTACAATCACAGATGAATCTTTTATATTTGCATAATCTCTTAAATTTTGTGGTATCAAAACCCTGCCTTGCTTGTCAATTGCGCAATCGCAGGCACCAGAGAAAAATGTTCTCACAAAAGAACGGACAGCTTTATTTGTCATAGGAAGTTCTTTTAGTTTATTTTCTATTTTTTCCCATTCACTATTGGGATAAAGAAATAAACAATCATCAAGACCCTTAGTCATAACAAATTCATTTAAGTCCTCTCTAAATTTTGATGGAATTGTAACTCGTCCCTTGGGATCGAGGCTGTGATAATATTCACCAATCAACATAATTTTTCACCACTTTATTCCATTTTGAACCATTCTTCTCCACTTGCATTTATTTTACTACAAATAATTACCACTTGCCATTAAATTTATATGTTTTTTAAAATTAGGACTATAGTCCCTAACTTAAACCCACCAATCTCAGAAAATTTTTTATCTATAAACCTTAAAAATTTTTATAAAAAAACCAAACCCATAAAATGAGTTTGGTAAATAAATTTATATTAAGTTATTTATTATATTTTTAGTTTCTATTACCTACAAAATAAAAATCGCTTCCCTGACCTAATTTAGAATTAACTCCATAAGGAAATTTGTGCATATTCAAAATTGTCTTAACAATATAAAGACCTAAACCTGTACCAACACTTGGTCTTGTGTGATTATTTGAAACCCTATAAAATCTATCCCAAATATCTTTTATATCTTTTTCACTTATTCCTATACCATGGTCAATACAGTGAAATTCTACTCCCTTATCAGATTCAATAATTTTTAAAATTATTTCCTTATCATCTTTAGAGTAATTTATGGCGTTATTTATAAAATTATAAATAACTTGTTCAATCTTTTTCTTATCTGCAACTATTTTTGTATTTCCATGAGTAAATATTTGGAAATTAATAGGAAATCCCTTAAAATATTTAAATCTTTCTGCAACTTTTTCCACAACTTCAGCTAAGTCAAAATCTTGCTTTTTTATATCTTCAAGCTCTGACTCAACTTTTGAAAGGTCTAATAAGTCATTAACAAGGTTTGTTAAATTGTCAGCTTCAGAAATAATTGTATTTAAATGTTCGTTTCTCATTTTTTCATTATTTCCTGAAATATCTCTTATCATTTCACCATATGATTTTATTACAGTCAATGGAGTTTTTAAATCATGGCTTACATTAGCTATTAAATCTTTTCTAACCTCTATAGTTTTTGTCAGCTCATCTTTTGCATAATTTAATGTTTTTGAAAGATTATCAATTTCTGTGTATTCACCTTTTTTGAAATAAACATTGTAATCTCCATCAGCAAGAGCCTTAGCTGTATTTGACATTCTTACCAAGGGTTGAGAAAGTCTTCTTGATAGGAAATAAGCTAAAAACATGCCGGAAAATAAGGATAAAATTGTTACCATAAGTAGTATCCTCTTTGTAACATCAACTGTTACATCCACAGGTTTTAGAACGGTATCAATAATTACATAATACTTTTTTCCACCATTTTCTCCCAAATATCCTGAATAAATAATTCTTGGTTCTGAGTCCTTTTCAAATCTCATAGTGGTAACTTTATACTTCAAATTTTCTCTTTCTAAAGAACCAAAAAATCTATCAAAAGTGTTCCTTGACATATAAGATTTTGAACTTTCTATCAATTGAAACCAAGTTACAGGATATATAATTGCACCATCTTCATCAAGTACAGATATTGTCAAACCTTTGGAATTTGTAAAATTTATTAAAGTGTCTTGAAAATTATCACTGTTATATTCATTTCTTAAAGTATTTCCAACTTTTGTAACTTCATGTATTTTTAGAGTTTCATATACATAAGAAAAAAGCACAGTTTGTAAAAGCCATAAAGTTATAAGAATAATTATTGAAAATAAGGAAAAATAAGTCCATAGTTTAAAGAGAATACTATTTTTATCAATTTTTATTTTTTTTATTTCTTTAATATTTTCATTCTCTTGTATCAAACTTATATCCTACTCCTCTTACTGTTACAATAAATTTTCTGTAATCCTTTATTGAGTTTCTAAGCATTTTGATATGAGTATCAACAGTTCTATCATCACCAAAAAAATCATAACCCCAAACTTTATTTAATAAAGTTTCTCTTGAAAGGGCTATATTTTCGTTTTTAACAAGAAAAACCAAAAGGTCATATTCCTTAGGTGTCAAATCTATTTTTTCACCGTCTACAAAAACAACCCTTCCACCTAAATCAATTTTTAGACCTTGAAAAATCAAATTATCGTTGTTGGTAGTTTTGTTATTTCTATTTACTATGACATTTAATCTTGCCATAAGTTCTTTTGGTGAAAAAGGCTTAGTTACATAATCATCAATTCCTATTTCAAAACCGAATAACTTATCATATTCTTCCCCTCTAGCAGATAACATAAGAACAGGAATATCTTTTATTTTCTTTATTTCTTTATAAGAGGAAAATCCATCAAGTCTTGGCATCATAATATCCATAACTATTACATCAAAATCATTTTCTTTGACTTTTTCAATAGCATCAATTCCGTCCACAGCCTCAACAACTTCATGTCCCTCAAATTCAGCATAGGTTTTTATCACTTCTCTAATTTTCTTTTCATCATCAACAACTAATATTCTAAACATATAATCACCTTTTTTAATTAAATAATAATATTGTGTTTATTATATGAAATAATAGTAAAAAGATAAAGGAAATCAAAAAGTATCTTCTAATAGATTGACTATCAATATCCTAAATCGTTGTAGATATTAAAGGAATAACTATTTGTAAAAGCTTCTTGTTCTAACTCATTATTTCTTAATTTTACCCTAAATTCATCATCATTTAATCTGTTTTCAGATTGAAATTCGTAATAAGTTAGAACTGGTCCCCTGCCCATGTAGAGCTTTCCATTCAAGGCATAAACTACATACATATCATTTGAATATCCAAGACCAACTTCTTGAAAATCTCCTTCTTTTAATCCCCAAGTGTTTGCTGGTACCTGCATAATATCAGCAACAACAGCCATATCCCTTTGGGAAGAATCTTCAAGTTCCCAGAAAGCTTTAGCATTTGGATCTACAAAAGATATAAATATATTTTCCATTTCTCCTCCAATAGAAGTCAATCTATCGTTAGCTTCCTTGGATAAAGTAGAATTTTCAAGTTCACTAACTGAACACTCAATTAGAAATTTATTCAAATCTATAAAATTGTCAAATGCCTTTAATTGTTCATCATCAAGTAAATTTCTATCAGTTAAATTTTCTTTAGTGAAGTTTAAAAGATAATCAAGTCTTTCGTAAAGCTTGATATTTGGCTCAACAAAATTACAGATTTCAACATCATAACCTCCACCCATTTCAGCAGAAACAACTTCTGAATAAAGAATGGTATCATGCTTTAAAGCTGCCCAAAGTCCCAAGGCTGAACTTAAATTTTTCTTATTCCAATTTTCATTTTGCATAAATTTTGGACTTTTATTGCCATATGTGTTAGAAAATTCCTTCATTAAGGAGAAATAACCCCTATACAAATTTTTATTATAAAAATTTTCCGGTAAGTTTTCTACTTCATCTCTTAAATTTTGGAAAATCTTAGGATATTTATCCCATTTTTTAATATCTTCATCCTCTTCTACAAGTTTTTGAGCTGTTTGATTTCCAATAAGAGCCATGATTTCAATACCCTTATAAATTGGTTTTTGTGAGGGTCCATTACCACCAACATCTACAAGTTTTTGTGCCCATTTGTTATCAATTGGTGCTTTTTGCGGAATTATAGCAAAATAATTCCCCTTAAATCCTGCTATCTCTAACTTATCCTTATCTAAATCTTCACCAATTTTTTCTAAAACTTTCTTATCATTTAATTTGTTAATATCACTGGTCTTATCAAAATATTTCTTATAATATATTGCCATTTTAACTGGAGATGCTTTTTCAGATTCTTCAACTAAAAAATCCAAGGTACCTACAACATCAAGATAAATTTTTGATAATTCTTCATCTTTTAAAATATTTTTAGTAGCAAGCAAAGAACCAATTATATTTCCATAATTTAGCTGATTTTCATCTTTAATATAGAATTTATTTTGTGAATATAACATATTAAGTTGAAAATATTTTTTTAAATTTTCACTCTTAGTGTAATGACCACGAACTTTAAATTGAGAATAATCAAAATCTTCTCCACTTATATTTGAAACTAAAGATTTTTCACTTCTAATATTTTTGTATTCATCAGATGCTAAATTAAAAATTTCTTCGTCTACCCTTAAATTATTATCTGACTTTATTAAATTATCACCTATTATTAATTCGCCCGTTTCAAAAAGTATAAGATTTTTTTTAGCTGCTTCTTTGACTGTATCATCTTTAGCTTCCGTATAATCTTTTATTGCATACTCAAGCATTTTTGAATTAAAGTTTTTCAACATTGGTAAAAACTTATCCTCTTCAATTTTTCTCAAAGTGTTGTCATAAAAAACATGATAAAGATGAACCATAGAATCAGTAGTTACAAAATTTGACATACTTAAATATTCGTTATATTCGTAAGTTTGAAAAGGCTCTTCACTGCCATAGGAATTATCAACATAAAATCCATCTTTTATAATATGTTCTTTAACCTTATCTGGAATTGCAATTTCATCATAATAGGCTTGCAAATTTGTAATGTTAGATAAATCTTCTTTTACATCAATATTCGTATAGTTTACCTTAACATCTCTATGAATCTCGTCCACATCCTTGATTGTATTTTTCAAGGGTGAATCTTCCATGTTTTCTTCTGCTATTTGACTTTCACCTGCAGCTGAATTTTTTTGCATTTGCTTATTATTTTTAGAACATCCGCTAAAAATCAAAACAATAAAAAGAAAACTAACTAATAACTTTTTCATATATTTTCCACCTTCCTTTATCCTTAACAAGGATATTCCCATTTTTAAACTTTATATCTTCATATTTTTCCAAATTATAAGTATAAATTCTTTTAAAAGAAAATTTATCATATATGTAAACTTCTACATTTTTACTATTTCTAGTCTTTAAGATAGCATAAATTTTTGAAATATTTTCTTTTTTTACCATGTAATCTAATAAGGGTTTACTGAGCCTTGATGAGCGATATTTAGGGACGAATTTATCTGTAAAATTATAAATAAATATCCTCTTTGCCATAACTCTGTGATGAGGAGATTTCTTGTAGACACCAAAAATAATCTCTTGGGTCTTTTCCTTATCCATTTGACAAATATCAACTTTAAAAATATTAAATTTATTTTTGCCCTTTAATTTTATCTTGAAGCCAGCCGCAGGAACTGATATTGTATTGGCATAATTAGAAAATCTTGGTCCAAGACATATAACTTCATCTTCCATATTATTATTTCTAATAAAACCCTTGTCCTTATATTTTGGAACTTCCTTTGCATTGAATAAAAAAATTATTAAAATTAAAAAAATAAAAAATAACCTTTTCATAACTTAATCATATCATTTTTAGATATTTCTTACAAACACAAATATTTTTTAATCTTTCTGATTTTTCACAAGAAAAAAGCTGCCTTAAGCAGCTTAAAAATTTATTTATTTAATTTTTCGTTTAAAAGTTTATTTACAATCTGAGGATTGGCTTTTCCATGTGATTCTTTCATGACTTGACCTACCAAAAATCCTAAAGCTCTATTCTTTCCATTCTTAAAATCTTCTATGGATTGAGGGTTTGAGGATAAGACCTTATCAACAATTTTTTCAATTTGACTTGAATCAGAAATTTGAACCAAACCTAAATCTTCAATAATTTCGTTGCACTTCTTACCAGTTTCAAACATCTCTCTTAAAACTTTTTTACCTGCATTATTATTAATTTTATTTGATTTTATAGCCTTCAACAGTTCAATAAATTCCTTGTCTTCAAAAGGCAATTCAAATTTTTCGTTATTTTCAATATCAATTCTTCTTAAAATTTCAGTCAAAGTCCAGTTTGAAAGCATATTATAATCATCAAATTCTTTGGCGATTTTTTCAAAAAATTCAGATAATTCTTTTGATGATGTTAAGATATTTGAATCATATTCATTGAGATTATATTCTTTTTTAAATCTTTCCTTTTTAGCATCAGGAAGTTCCGGCATACGGGATAAAATTTCTTTTATATCATCATCACTTATAACAACTGGTGGCAAATCTCCTTCGGGAGCAAACCTATAATCAGAAACTGTATATTTTACCCTCATCAATATTGTTTCATTTTTTGCATCATCCCAACGCCTTGTTGTTCTGATCTCGTCAATATTTTCTTCAAGAATTTTTTTATGTCTTTGAACTTCAAAATCTATTGCCTTTTCAACACCTCTAAAAGAGTTGATGTTTTTTACTTCTGTAACAGCAGTTTTTTTACCGCTTTCTTTATCCTTTATATTGACATTAACATCACATCTCAAGGAACCTTCTTCCATCTTGCAATCAGAAATTCCTAAAAATGTTAGAGTATTTTTTAATTTTTCTAGAAATGCTCTAGCTTCTTGTCCTGAAGACATATCTGGCTTTGTTACAATTTCAATAAGAGGAACTCCACACCTGTTATAGTCCATTAAAGTTTCTCCCTCTTCTGTGTGCAAACTCTTACCAGTATCTTCTTCCATTTGTATTCTAAAGATTCCTATTTTTTTCTTTTGATCCCCAACTTCAATTTCAAGGTATCCATTTTCACATATGGGTTTGTCATTTTGTGTAATTTGAAATCCCTTTGTTAGATCCGGATAAAAATAATTTTTTCTATCAAATTTAGATTTATTATTAATCTTACAATTCAAAGCATTTGCCGCCATTACAGCATAATTTAAAACATTTCTATTTAAAACAGGCATTGCTCCAGGAAGTGCTAAACATACGGGGCATACTCTTGTGTTGGGTTCCCCGCCGAAGGAATTTTCACAGCTACAAAATGCCTTAGTTTTAGTAGATAATTCAACGTGTATTTCTAAACCTACTATTGTTTCATAACTCATAATAAACTCCTTTCAAATCCAAAAGCTGCATTCAATAATTCTCTATCTTTAAATCTTTTTGCTGTAAATTCTATACCTACTGAAAGCCCCTTTTCATTTTTTGGCATAGGTATAGAAATTGAAGGAGAACCTACCATATTTGCAGGAATTGTAAATAAATCTCCTTGATAAATCTCAACAGGTGACATATTGTTGTCAATTTTAAAAGGATGGATGGGATATGTTGGACAGATCATAATATCATAATCTTTAAACATTTTTTCCATATCTCTTTTTATAAGTCCACGAACTCTTAGAGCCTTATAATAAAATTCGTCAGCTAAATCCAAAGATAAAATATGAGTTCCGATCATAATTCTCCTTTTAACTTCCTCTCCGAATCCCTCTGCTCTTGATTTCCTATACATTTCTTCAATATTTGAAAAATCATCAGTCCTATGACCATAGATTACTGAATCAAACCTTGCCATATTTGATGCGATTTCTCCATTAACTAAAATATGATATGTTTCTATCACATATTTTAAAGATTCAATAGGATATTCTTCAACTATTGCACCATTTTTAAGTAAAATATCAATGGCTTTGTCAAATTCAGCCTTTACATCTTTATCTAAATCCATATCCATGTATATAGATGGTATAGCAACCTTTAATCCCTTTAAATTATCAATTACATTTTCGTAAGAAAATTCTTCTTTAAGAGATGGATTTCCAACAGATGTCGCATCTTTTTCATCTCTTCCTTCTAACATTTGTAAAAGCATAGCTGTATCGCTGACATTTTTGCCAATAACACCAACTTGGTCAAAGGTATTTGCCATTGAAGAAACTCCATATCTTGAAATTGTACCATAAGTTGGTTTCATTCCGACTAATCCACAAAAAGATGAAGGTTCTCTAACACTTCCCCCTGTATCAGTACCAAGAGAAATAGCTGCCATTTTTCCAGCAACAGAAGCAGCAGATCCACCTGAAGAACCTCCTGATACTAAAGAAGTATCCAAAGGATTTTTTGTAACTCCAAAATAAGAAGTTTTTGTGCTGGCACCCATAGCAAACTCATCAAGATTTACCTTACCTAAAATAATTCCATTATTTTCCTTTATTTTTTTTACAACTTCTGCATCATAAGGGCTAACATAATTTTCAAGCATTTTTGAAGCACAAGTCATCCTTAAACCCTTAACTGCGATATTATCTTTAATTGAAATTGGAATCCCAGCCAAAGATGTCAATTCATCCCTATTTTTAAATTTTTCGTCTATTTCTTTTGCTTGTTTTAAGGCTTCTTCTTCGTTAAGGCTGATATAAGCATTGATTTTGGAATCTTTTTCTTTTATTTCTTTAAAATATTCTTTTGTTACTTCTACAACGCTAAAATCTCTATTTCTATAGCCGTTTGCTAAATCCTTAACTGTTAAATCAACAATTCTCATATAAAATCACTCCACAAACTTTAACAACTTAAAATAGCCGTATTTTTCTGAGGCTGTATTTGCAGTTGCCTCTTCCTTTGACATTGACTTCTTAATTTCATCATTTCTCAAATTATTTTCTGTGCCATTAACTTGAAAAACTTCATCCAAACCTTCGGTATCAATATTCTTAATTTTTTCTACCAATTCCATGTTTTCTTTAAAATTTTTTTCAAAGCCTTTTAATTCTTCTTCAGTAAAAGCAATTTGTGCAATATCAGCAATATGCTTTATTTCATCTCTAGTCATGTCCACCTCCAAGAATTTTATTCAATTCTTCTTCATTTAAAATTTCTACAGATAATTCCCTAGCTTTATCATATTTAGAACCAGGATTTTCACCTACAATTAAAAAGTCCGTATTTTTTGAAACGCTTGAGCTAACCTTGGCTCCGTTGTTAATAAGTTCTTCTTCTAATTCTTTTCTCTTACGAGATAGGCTTCCTGTTATAACAACAGTTTTACCTTCAAATTTTAAATCTTTATTTAAATTTTCTTCATAAACTACGTCAATTCCATAGGAAAATAGTTTTTGTAGACCGTCTTTTATATGGTCATCTTCAAAGAAATTAATAATTTCTTTTGCAGTTATAGGACCTATATCTCCAACTTCTATCAAATCATCAAAACTTGCCTTGGAAAATGCCATGAAATTTTTATAATGCTTAGCCAAATCCCTTGCAGTTTTAATTCCCACATTAGCTATACCTATGGCATAAATAAAGTTTGAAAGAAAAGGATTTTTTGAATTTTCTATAGCTTCTAACAAATTCTTAGTCTTCTTTTCTTTAAAACCCTCAAGCTTTATTATATCATCATATTTTAAATTATAAATATCTGGAATTTCTTTTAAGCCTAATTCGTCCATAAATTTCTCTATAGTTTTTTCACTAAAACCGTTAATGTTCATAGCATCTCTTGATGCAAAATGAACAAGTCTTGATACCAACTGTGGTCTACAAGATAAAGTATTTGGACAAAAGATGTGAACACCATCTTGAAATAAATGAGCACCACAAGCTGGACAAACTTCTGGCCTTTTAATAGCAAAAGTTTTTTCATCACTTGGTAAAACCCCTAAAATTTCAGGAATAACATCATTTGACCTTCTTATTAAAATATTAGAATTAAGCCTTAATTTTTTTCTGTTTATATCATCAAAATTATTTAATGTTGCTCTTTTTATTGTAACTCCATCAATCTCTACAGGTTCTATTATAGCAGATGGTGTTACTTTTGATGACCTTCCCACATTCCAAACAACTTCAAGCAACTTGGACTCTGCAATTTCAGCCTCAAACTTATAAGCTATAGACCATCTGGGAAATTTTTGTGTGAAAGATAAAATCTCCCTTGTCTTAAAATCATTAATTTTTATAGTAACTCCATCAATTTGTATGGGTAAATCCTTCCTGATGTCAGCTATATAATTTATCTTTTCTTGAACATCTTTGAAAGATTTTACCTTGTAATTGTATTTAGAAACTAAAAATCCCTGACTCTTTAAAAATGCTTTCATTTCTACATCGTCTTTAAAATTTTTACCTTCTATATAATTTACATTATAAAAATATGCAGTTAAATTTCTAGCCTTGGTTTCTTTGGGATCTAAATTTCTCAAAGCACCAGCCGCAGCATTTCTTGCATTTTTTAACTTTTCACTGGCTTTTTTATTATATTCTTCCAGAGATTTTAAAGGCATAAGACCTTCTCCTTGAATTTCCACAAGTCCTTTATAATCTATGGAAAGAGGTATTGAATTTATAGTTTTTACTTGGCTAGTTATAACCTCTCCTATCAAACCATTACCTCTGGTGGTTGCCATTTTTAAATATCCGTCTTCATAGGTTAAATTAATTGTTAAACCATCAAATTTAAGCTCCAAAATAAGCTCCATTTCACTAAGCTTATCTTCATGACTTTCATTATAATTTTCTATGAAATTTTTATTTTTTTCAATCCAGTCCCTAAGTTCATCAAAACTTTGTGCCTTATTCATAGAGTATAGGGGATTTAAGTGCTTATGTTTTTGAAAGCTTTTTAATATTTGTCCACCAACCCTTGTTGTGGGAGAATCTGCTAAAACTATATTCTCCTCTTTTTCCAAGTTCACAAGTTCATCATAAATTCTGTCATAAACTTTATCATCAATAAGAGATTTATCTAAGGTGTAATAATAATATCCATATCTATTAAGTTCTTTAACGAGTTTTTGCATTTTTTCAGATGCTTGCATCAATCTATCACCTCTATAGGAGCTACTGATAAAAGTAATTTTTTTAATCCCTTATTTTCAAATGAAACTACAACTTCTATATCTCCATTTTTTTCTTTTTTCTGAACTATCATACCTTGACCGAAAATTTTATGTTTGACTTTATCACCTACATTTACACTCTTTATGCTTTTCTTAGGTGTTTGAACTTTTTTATATGTTGTAATTCTTTCATCTATTTTCCCACTGTAGTCTATAACATCAATGAGCCTTTGATTTTTTTCTTCAACGATTTCTATGGTGTCTTGCATTTCATTTATGAATCTGGATTTTATTTTAGGAGTCATCTTCCCATAAAGATATCTAGTTTTTGAAGATGATATAAACAATAAATCTTCAGCTCTTGTAATAGCAACATAGCAAAGTCTTCTCTCTTCTTCTATGTCTTCATCCTCATCTTGTCTAATAATAGGGAAAAGTCCTTCTTCCATGCCAACCAAAAAAACTATTTTAAATTCCAAACCCTTAGCAGCGTGAACTGTCATAAGATTAACTCCCTTGGCATCGCTTGTTTTATCAACATCAGTTAAAAGGCTCATGTTTGAAAGATAATCACTTAGGCTTGTTTCCTTATCATAGGACATAATATTTGAAATAAGTTCATCAATATTAGAAATTTTAGTCCTTGCTTCAAGGGTGTTTTGATTTTTTAAATCCTCTACATACTGACTTTCATCTACAACAAGCTCAGCAAGCTCGCCAACATTTAGTGAATCTTTTCTTTCTATCAATAGATTTATCAGATTTGCAAAAGATTTTATATTTTTCTTTGCCCTTACGTTTAAATCTTCATAATTTTCAATATTTTTTATGACTTCAAACATAGACAAGTTATTGTTAATAGCATAATCTCTTATTTTTTCAATAGAAGAGTCGCCTATACCTCTTTTTGGTTTATTAATAATTCTTAAAAGAGCAATTTCATCAAGGGGATTATTAATAACTTTAAGATATGCCATAATATCCTTGACTTCTGCTCTATCATAAAACCTTAATCCACCAACAATTTTATAATTGATTCCTTCCCTTGACAAGGATTCTTCAAAACCTCTTGACTGGGCATTTGTCCTATATAAAATTGCCATATCTTCAAAAGAATATCCCTTATAATTTAGACCAAGAATTTTATTTGTAACTGCAAATTCTTCCTCATTTGAAACAGAAAATTCTTTATAATAAACTTTTTCTCCACCTTGTCTTTTTGTCCAAAGACTTTTACTTAGCTCCTGTGGATTATTTTTTATTACAGAATTTGCAACATCTAAAATATTTTGTGTTGACCTGTAGTTTTGTTCCAACTTAATAATTTTTGCTCCAGGAAAATCTTTTTGAAAATTTAATATATTAGAAATATCTGCCCCTCTCCACTTGTAAATAGATTGGTCATTGTCACCAACTACTGTTAGATTAGGAGCCTTCCCACAAAAAAGCTTAATTAATTTATATTGAATTGAATTTGTATCTTGATACTCATCTACAAAAATATATTTAAATTTGTTTTGATAAAATTCTCTAACATCTGGAAATTCTCTGAGAAGTTCTACTGTTTTTATAAGCAAGTCATCAAAATCCAAGGCATTATTTTCTTTGAGCTTATTTTGATAAAACTCATAAATCTTTCCTGCATTAAAATTAAATATATCTTCTTTATTCCCATCTAAGACTTCAGAAGGAGTCAATTCTTCATTTTTCCAAGAAGAAATTTTTGATAAAATTGTCCTTGAATTATATATTTCCTTATTTATGTTTAATTCTTTGTAGCTTTCTTTTATAATAGTATTTTGATCGGCTCTGTCATAAATATTATAATTTGAACCATAACCGAGATTTTCTATATTTTTTCTTAATATTCTTACACATATAGCATGAAAAGTTCCAATCCACATTGGAGAAACATCTTCATCAATAAGCATTGCTACTCTTTCTCGCATCTCTCTTGCTGCCTTATTTGTAAAGGTGATGGCTAAAATTCTCCATGAAGGAACCTCATTTTCAATTAAATAAGCAATCTTACTTGTAACAACTTTTGTTTTTCCGCTGCCAGCTCCAGCAAGAATCAATAGAGGCCCTTCATTGTATAATAAAGCTTCTTTTTGCTTGTCATTTAAACTGTCAATATCCATTACTTTTCACCTCTATTAATTATATCCCTTATGACATAAGACGTTAATATAAAACCACACACTGGTGGAACAAATGATATAGAACCTGGAGTCCTATTTTGAGTTTTTTGAGGAATTTCCTCAGAGTAAACAACAGGCACTTTTTTAATATTTCTATCTTTAAGTTCTCTTCTCATAATTCTTGCAATAGGATCAATTTTGGTTTCTTCTATGTATGAAACTTTAAACTTGGTTGGATCATACTTATTGCCTGTACCCATTGCTGATATTACCTTTATATTTTCTTTTCTAGCTTTTTCTATTATCAAAATTTTTGATGCGATAGTATCTATTGCATCAATAATATAGGAATAGTCAGAAAAATTTATTTTATCTTCATTTTCTTTATTAAAATCAAAGGGATATTTTACAATCTCAATATCCCTAATTGATTTTATCCTATCATAAGTTACATCAACTTTATTTTTACCAAGGCTTTCTTTTGTAGCATAAAGTTGTCTATTTAGATTAGACTCCTCATATATATCCTTATCACATATGCCAATCTTACCGATTCCAGCCCTCACAAGACTTTCGCAAGCAGCACATCCTACCCCGCCTAAGCCAAAAACCAAAACTGATGAATTATTAATTTTCTCTAATTCTTCATCAGATAAAATTAACCTACTTCTGTCAAAAAATCCCATTTTGACACCTTAATTCTTTAAACTTATATCTATTAAATTTTGTCCTTCTATCCTACACGTTCCCTCAAGTATGTCACCAATTTGATGAGTAATCTCACTGTCAACAACTATAGATTTTGGAAGGATAAAATCATTACTATCTATTTCTATAATGTCAAGGGTTAAATACTTAACTGTTCCGCCATCAACAATTTTTGTAACTTTACCCTTAAATTTAACTCTTTCCTTTATAACTTCTTTAAATTTATCTTCCTCTTGTTTTAAACTTTCATCAGAAAATACATTATTATTAATGTTATTGTCAGAATTTACATTTTGATTTTCAATATTATTATCTCTTTCTTTTGCTTTTTCATTATTTTCTAAGGGTTTAATATTATTTTTCTTTAAATACTCTCTAGACTTATAAGTTATTACTGCCATTTCAGACCTTCTTATAAATTTTGAACCGTTAAAATAACCATCAGACCCATCCTTAGAAAAAATTCCTGTTTCAATCAAAGCTGGCAAAACTTCTTTAACATTTGAGGGAATCTTATCCTTGTCTTTATATGTTAAATTATTTTTCTTCTTAACAGAGCTTACAGATAGGCTTCTGGCAAAAAGCAAGGCAACTGTATTTCTTGATGGATATTTTTCCCCATTAAGTAAACCTTTCTTATATGCAGATTTTAAAGATAGTTCTGTTATAACTCCCTTATCTAGGCAGTAACTAACACAATCCCTAGCCCAGTCAACAATCTTATATTCATTTAAAATATTCTTATATTTTTCCCTATAATTTCTAATATCTTCATTGCTAGGATTATTTATACTTTTTAAGATTTGTAAGGTTTCCAAAAAAGAAACAGCCTTATTGGGTTTAAATGTCCCATCAGGAAAGCCACTAAAAATATTTTCTTCGCTTAATTTATATATATACTCATATGCCCAAGATACTTTTCCAACCTTACTAACATCTTTAAAATCTTTTGCAAAAGAATTTAAAGGACTTAACATTAAAATAGCAGCTAAGGCTACAGATTTTTTTATTTTCATACTATCACTCCAAAAAGTATTATAACATATGGTCAAATTATAAAAAATACTAAGCTTTGTATATAATTTTTTAGCTTTAGTTTTATATAATTTATTTTATCTATAGTTTTAATATAGAAAATATACAATAAAAAACATGACCTGAAAATCCAAGTCATGTTTAGCTATTATTAAAAAATTTAGTCAAAATATATCGACTTTATCTATAGTAAGTTGAATAATCATAGTTTCCATAACCATAACCATAGCCGTTGTTATATCTTGAGAAATCATACTTATTTCTATAGGTATCATCTACTCTTGCTTCACCACTATAATGTGTATTGAATGAAGTATATTCTATAATTGGTTGTCCATTAGAATTTATATAGCCAGATATATCTAAAATATCATTTCTTGATAAACTTCTATCAATTATACCTCTAATGTCATAGGTTTGACCTAATATTACATTTCTATTATCTGAATTAATTACCCTAACTTTTACATCATATTGACTATAGTTAAAAGGATTTGCTGAAGAATTAAAGGAAATTACTTGTGCCCTTGCACTAAATTGATTATTTTTGTCAGTTCTAATAATTTTTGTTACCCTTCCAGAGGAATCAAGAACTAAACTTACACTTAAACCTCTGTAATCATAATCCCTCATTTGAGGATTAGTTGCACTGCCACTATTATTTTCAAATTTAAAATTATCAGCTAAATCATAAGATTTTTCATTACCGCTGGAATCTTTAATTTTTAAATAACCTCTGTTAAAATAAGTTCCTGAATCAAAATAACTTATTGTCCCTGAGATATTTCCTACATTTGATGATAAATCAATGGCAACTTTATAATTGACATTTATAGTAACACTATCATCTTTTCTTATATCCAACAAGCTATTTGAACTTGAACTTGTTAAATAGAAGGTATAATCTTTATTATCATTTAACTTTAATTTTATATATCCATCTGTTTTACTTGATTTTATTTCAGTAACCTTACCTCTGACATCAGCATTTTTAGGAAATACATTAATTTCTGTAATCTTATTATTAGAATCAGTCTTAAATTCTACTAAATCATCAACAGCAATCTTATCAAAATCAATCTTATTTCCATAGGCAGTAATTTTAACATCACTTGCTAAGTCAAAAATCTTTGTGTCGGCAGTAGAAATTTTGCCAGTAGTTCTAAAATCAATACTTGAAGAATTATCTCTATATCTAATAGTTAATTGTTTATTTCCCTTAGAATTTACATAACCAACCATGTTTGATGAACTTGAAGTTATATCAATAACCTTAGCAAGACCTAATTTATCATTATCATTAGTTTTTTCATATTCAACTTTTACAGTTTGACCACTTTGTAGATCTTCAAACTTTGCAGCTTTTCCTTGAATTTTATAAGATGTCGCTTGATTTAATTCAAAAGAATATTTTGATGAATCTTTTTCGATAATCAAGACATTTACATTGTTAAGTTTAGAAGCAAGAATTACTTTACCAGTCATTGATTCAGTTTTTACAGTAAGAGGATTTCTCTTTACAAATTCAAAACCCTTTTGTGTAATAATAGCAGCTTCTGCTCTTTTTATAGCCCTATTTCCATCAAAATATCCATCAGATCCAGTTGAAGAAAATATTCCTTCCTTTACTAAAGAAGCCAAATACCCTCTCACATTATCAGATATTTTATTCTTATCTTTGTGTTTCAAATAAGATTCATCGCCCTTAGAAGAAAGTTTTAATCCTCTTGCGAAAAATGCCGCAATATCAGCCCTGTTTGGATATTTATTAGAATTATCAAAAAATCCCTTGCTAGCAGCATCTTTAAATTCTGCTTCTGAAATAATATCTTTATAAAGAGAAAGTGTTAGAGCCTTCTTAGCCCATGATACTTTGCTATTTTCATCTACAAACTTACCAAATTTCTTATCAGCTTCCTTAATTTCATCTTCACTAGGATTTACAACTTGAATAAGAAGTTGTAAAACTTCAGGAAGTGATACCGGTGTTTCTGGTTTAAAAGTTCCATCAGGATAACCAGAAATAACATCATTATTACTCAATACATCTATGGCATCATATGCCCAGGAATAACTACCAACCTTTTTAACATCACTAAAAGATTTAGCATAAACGCTAGTGCTTAATAAAGTAACGGCACTTAATCCCACAGCTAATGCCTTCTTTAATTTAATATTTGTCATAATTACCTCCTTTAATGACTTATAACAATTATAACACGTCAATATAATTATTTGTATTACATTTTTATAACAAGCGTATTATAATATTAAATAAATAAAGATGTTAATTTATATAATTTTTGATATAATTTAAAAAAGGAGTGATTCTATGCGTTATTTACCCGTTAGCTTAGATACAAGAGATAAAAATATTCTTGTACTAGGTGGAGGATATATGGCTTATTCAGCTATAAAAACCCTAGCAAAAACAGAAGCTACAATATATGTTATAGCCGATATAATTAATGATGACATTAAAAAACTTGCAGATAATTATGAAGAAGGTCGTTTCAAACTCAAGGAAGAAGAATTAACAGAAAATTTTGTATTTATGGGTTATGACTATGTAATCATAGCAACAGAAAATTTCCAAATCAATCAAGCGATGGAAAAACGTGCCATAGATAGAAAGATGATTTATCAAAGATGTGATATACTTTCCTCTTCAACCATTGTCCTTTCCAAAGTTTTGGAACATGGTTCAATTAGTGTAGGAGTTTCTAATTCAAAACTAAATCCAGTCGTTACAGATAAAGTTTATAGTGAAATTGAAAAATTATTAGATACTTATTCTTTAGACAAGCTAAATATTCTAAATTCAATTAGAAGTGAACTCATAAGAAAAAACACAAAAGATATTGATGACATAATCGAAGGGCTTTACAAGGAAGACGATAAAACTTTAGATACTTTATATAAGAATATTAAAGATTTCAAAATAGATGATAAAAAATCAATAGATGAAATTTTAAATGCTATAAAGACAAATACCGATATAAAACTAACTAAAGAAGATATCAATAAAGAAGAAGCCATAGAAGAAAATATAAAAGAATTTAAAGAATTAAGCGAAGATAAAGAAAATAATTAGAGGTGATTTTATGCTTGGAAGCACAAGTAATATAGAAGGAAAAGTTTTCTCAGAAGAAAAATTTGAAGTTTTTAAAAAAATACTAAGTGCCGGTGAAAAAATTGATAAACATAACCACCCCGATTATTCAGTTATATTTACAGTAGTAGAAGGAAAAATGAAAGTAATTCTTGGTGATGATGAAGAGCACATCTTAGAACCAGGAAAAATTTTAAAATTTGATGGTGAAAATTATATCCAAGCTTTAGCTTTAGAAAACAGCCAAATATTTGTAACACTTATAAAAAAATAAAGACTCAATTATAGGCTCCTAATTCGGGATTTACTTCCTTAATATTTAATCGGCATGAAGATTTGATCTTGATGCCGATTTTTAAAATAATACTATAAAAGGCTATGAGCATTTAAACTCATAGCCTTTCCTCTTACCTCTCAAAGACTCTCTAAATCAGTTTTCTATAGTAACTAATTCAATTAGCCTCTATTGTTTTTTTTATCTTTTATCATTTTTAGTATGTAATCCTTTACTACTCTTTTATTAAAAATAAATAAGCAAATCAGAAGAACACCAACAGAAACAAAGCCACTTTGATGTGCCTTCCATCTATTATAATAATAAATAAGCCCTAATAAAAATGATACATCAACAATAATTGTTATTATTGCCCAGACAATTATCATTTGCCTTTCTTCTTTTTTATTCATTAAATCACCAACCTTTTAAATTTTAACATAAAAAAACCACAGTTACAAATTGTAACTGCGGTCTTGTTTTTTAAAGATTTCTTAATTTCTTAAGTATTATTTTTTGTTCAACACTAGCTACAAGTCTTCTTGTATATTCAACTGTATCAGGATTTACAGATATTGATGTTATTCCGCATTCTACTAAAAATTCACAAAGTTCAGGATATTGGCTAGGTCCTTGTCCACATATTGAGCAAGTTATTCCTTCTGCATTTGCAGCTTCAATTAAAATTTTAAGGGCTCTTTTTACTGCTTCGTTTCTTTCATCAAAATAACCCATATTATTTAAAACTCCACTATCTCTATCTGCTCCCATGGTTAATTGAGTTAAGTCATTTGAACCGATTGAGAATCCGTCAACTAATCTTGCAAATTCTCTTGCTTGCATTACTACTGATGGAACTTCTGCCATAATCCAAATCTTGAAGTTTTTAGATTGTTTTAAGCCTTCATCAGCCATAATATCTTTTACAACTACAAGTTCTTCAGGTGTTCTAACAAAAGGTAGCATTGCGATTACATTTGTTAGTCCATATTCTTCACGAACTTTTTTCATAGCTCTACATTCTAGTCTGAAACCTTCTTCATAATCAGGAGAAATATATCTTGATACTCCTCTCCAACCGATCATAGGATTTTGTTCAATTGGTTCTACTTCGTCTCCACCTTTTAGACCTCTAAATTCATTAGTTCTGAAGTCACTCATTCTAACGACTACATTTTTTGGATAAAGGGCTTGAGCTACTTTTGCAATTCCTTCTGCAAGTTTTTCTATCATAAAGTCCCCTTGTCCTGTCTTTGCAAGATACATTGGGTGAGCTCCTATTGCATTTGTAAAAATAAATTCAGTTCTCATAAGACCTATACCATCTAGTGGTAAATCTTTATATCTATCAATTAAACTCGGTTCTCCAAGATTCATATAAATTTTTGTTGCAGTAACAGGAGCAAATATGTTTCTTAATTCGTCAATGTTACCAATGCTTGCACCATTCTTACCGGCATTTTCTTCTTTCTTTGATTCTTTAAGAACATTTCCTTGATATACAATTCCTCTAGTAGCATCTACAGTAACTGTATCTCCATTTTTCAAAACTTTTGTTGCTTCTTTTGAGCCTACTATACATGGAATTTGAAGTTCTCTCGAAACTATTGCTGCGTGACAAGTTCTTCCACCTTCATCAGTTACAACACCAGCTGCTTTTCTCATTGCTGGAACCATATCAGGATTTGTCATACCTGTAACTAATATATCTCCATCTTCTACAAGGTTAATTTCTGAAACGTCTTTAATTAGTTTAACTTTTCCACGTCCGATTCCTGGGCTTGCTGCAAGTCCTTTAACTAAAGTTACTAATTTTTCTTCTTCCATTTCTTCATTTTCCTCTCTATTTTCATTATTTTCTTTTAAAGTTGTTATAGGTCTTGATTGTAAGAAATAAAATTCTTTTGTATCTTTATCAAATCCCCATTCTGTATCTTGAACTGAACCGTAATGAGCTTCTACTTTCTTGCCCATTTCTACAAGTTTTTCTAATTCTTTTTCGTTTAAACATTCTTTATTTACAGCATCTTTTCCTAAATAGTCTGAAACTTTAACAACTTCAGTTCCTACTCCATGAGATTTTTTAACTACCATAGATTCTTTTGCTGCAATATTTTTTTCTAAAATTTTTCCGGATTTTTTGTCTATAACATATTCATCAGGAGTAACAGTTCCTGAAACTACAGCTTCACCTAAACCGTAGCTTGCATTAATCATCATTTGATTTGTATCACTTGTAACTGGGTTTGCTGTGAACATAACACCTGATTTTTCTGAATTAACCATTTTTTGAACAACAACACTTAATGCAACATTGAAATGGTTATAATTTTGTTTTTCCCTATAATAGATTGCTCTTGAAGTCCATAAAGATGCAAAGCAATCTCTGATATGTTTCAATAACTCTTCCTCACCTGAAATGTGAAGGTAAGTATCTTGTTGACCTGCAAAAGATGCATCTGGTAAATCTTCTGCTGTTGCTGAAGATCTAACTGCAACTTCAGGATCCTTAACATTTAATTTTTTTGAGAATTCTTCATATGCAGAAATAATTTCTTTTTTAATTCTGGATAAAATTCTCCTTCTTTTATTTTCTTTTGTATTTCTTTTGATACATAAGTTAATTTATCAGTATCTTCAACGTCAAGAGATTCCATCAAAAGTCTTACAACTTCGTCAAGACCTGCATAATCAATAAATTTTAAGTAAGCTTGGGCTGTAACACAAAATCCTGGTGGAACTGGTAATTTTGATTTAGTAAGTTCTCCTAAATTTGCTCCCTTTCCTCCAACAATTCCTACATTTTCCTTAGAAATTTCGTCAAACCATTTAATATAATTATACTTAGACATTTAAATCCTCCTTTTATTACTATTAATATTATAGCACAAAGATTAATTATGTTATACTATTTTTTAAAAAATTTTTAAAAAAATAAGCCCTAATAAATAGGGCAAAATTATTTCTTTAAATTTTTTATGAGTTCTGCTATGGATAAAGTTGAAATATCTTCCTTAGGAATATTTAATAAATCTGCAAATTCATAAATTTCTTTTTCGCTAGGACCTTCTATTTCTGCATAAGGGTATGGATAAGTTTCTTTATCCCAAGTGTCTAAATCAATTTTAAAATCTTTATACTTATATTTTCTCCTATATTTTTCCCGTAGTAGAATTTATCATAACCTAATAATTTAAAGATATTTTTAAGTTCCTCAACATCATCAAAAGTTATGGTATGCTCAATATTATCTCTTACGTTTATATCTGAAAGATTTTCTTTAAAGGTTAGGTAATTTATTTTTTTTCCATCTTTTTGGCTAACTCTAATCCTCAAATATCCTACTTTTTTATAAATCTTATGACCTGTAGAATTTATTCTAATATTTTCTTGGTGTTCTTCTCCTAAATATTGTGCGCCAAGCTCAATCAATTTATTTTCTAATTCTTTTAAATCTAAATTTAAAATTTTTAATTCTATTTCTCTTTCCATGACCTAATCCTTTCTAGCTTAAAATCTAAAAAATCACTTGCTATGAATTTATAAGAAACATTGTCTAATTC
>NZ_AEAA01000018.1:0-810 GCF_000179335.1 Peptoniphilus sp. oral taxon 836 str. F0141 | reverse complement strand
TTTACTTAGTGAATAAAACCCCCAAAAATACCATAATAAGGATTGAGGGGTTTTCTTTTAATATAAATAGTTTTTAAAAAAATCTACAACTTATAAAAAGTCTTTACTAATTTTTACATATAAATACATGAATTGATAATAATTTTTAAAAAGCAATTATTTACATATGATATAATATTATTGGTGATTAAATGAAGATTATACATCTAGCAGATGTGCATTTTAACAAGATATATAAGGGAGATTTACCAATAGATATTGTTGAAAAAATTTCTTTTGACCAATGGGAAAATTTTTCTAAGGTTTGTACTTTTGTTAAGAATGAAAATATAGATATTTTTTTAATAGCTGGGGATTTATTTGAAAGGGAGTATTTTACCTTATCTTCTATGAAAAGACTTTTATCTATTTTAGAGGATATAAAAATTCCTGTTTTTATAGTTTGTGGGAATCATGATTTTTTAGATGCTAATTCCTTGTACAACAATGTAAAAATTCCTGCAAATGTTCATATTTTCTCTAATAAATTTTCTTATTTTGATTTAGATGATTTAAAAACAAGAATTTTTGGAATTTCTTATGATAAGGAATATTTTAATATTTCTTTGCCACAAGCTGACATCAGAAAAGATTATACTAATATTCTTCTAATTCATGGAATAGTAGATGAGGGGAATTTTTTAAAAATTGATAAATCTTATGCCGAAAATTTTGACTATGTTGCCATGGGTCATATTCATAAGGGCGGTAAAGTTTATGATAATACCTATTATAGCGGTTCTCTTGAGCCTTTATCTTTTAAGGAGGATG
>NZ_AEAA01000019.1:0-1275 GCF_000179335.1 Peptoniphilus sp. oral taxon 836 str. F0141 | reverse complement strand
GCATTGATGGCTTAGTTCATATTTCTGAATTATCTTGGAATAGAGTTAAACATCCTTCAGAAGTTGTTAGTGCTGGCGATAAAGTAAAAGTTCAAGTTTTAAGTCTTGATGAAGAAAAAGACAGAATAGCTTTAGGATTAAAACAAACTACTGAAAAGCCTTGGGATAAATTTATAAACGCTGTTAAAGTTGGAGATGTTGTAAAGGGTAAAGTTGTAAATATTCTTGATTTTGGTGCTTTCGTAAGACTTGAAGAAGGTGTTGATGGATTACTTCATGTTTCTCAAATTTGTAGAGAACATATTGAAAAGCCACAAGATAGACTTGAAATAGGTCAAGAAGTTGAAGTTAAGGTAATTGAAATTGACCAAGAAAATAAGAAAATTTCTTTATCTATTAAGGCTTTACTAGAACCTATTGAAGATGACGAAAAGAAAGAAAAATACTGAAAAACCAAAGGTTAAGAAAGAAAGACCAAGAAGACCTAAAGAAAATAGGGTAAAAAAACAAATTCAAGAACCTAAGGAAGATGAATTTAATACAACTATAGGTGATTTACTAGGATTTTCTTTCGGAGATTCATCTTTTGATGTAGTTGCTAACGAAGAAGAAAACAAAGAAGAAACTTCTGATGTTGAAGAAACAACTGAAAGTGAAGAATCCACCACAAATGAAAGTGAACAAGTAGAAATAAAAGAAGAAGATAATAATTCTGAAGAATAATTTATTATAGAAGTAGATGCTACGCTAAGTCGCAGCATCTATTTTTATAAAATAATCAATAATTATAAATTTTATCTTAATTTTGTGATATTATTATTTAAGGTGATGTAATGATTTTTTCTGCCTTAATATTTTCAATAATATTAATTTATTTGTCCAAGGGGTCATTTAAAAATATTTTAAATTTTAATTATCAAAAAATAGAATTAGCTCTATGTGGAATTTTGATAATTTTTTTAATTAATTTTTTTACAATATATGATTTTTCATCTATAAGCGATTTTTTTGTAAAAAAATATTTTTATTTTACTATTTTGGCTTTATTTTTTATCATTATTTCTTTATTATTTAATTATAAGGTTCGAGGAATGATTGTTATAGCTTTCGGACTATTTTGTAACACTCTTCCTATTATCTTTAATGGTAAGATGCCAGTTTCATTAAGTGCATTGTCAAAAATTAATAATGATAAAGTTTTTCGTATAATATCAGAAGGATTATCCTTAAGTCATGGAGCTTTTGAACATCCAAAACTTTATATTTTATCAGATA
>NZ_AEAA01000020.1:0-3298 GCF_000179335.1 Peptoniphilus sp. oral taxon 836 str. F0141 | reverse complement strand
CTACAAAGCCAAAAAAGGAGTTTATGAAGAATATCAAAAGAAAAATATATTCACAAAAGACGCATTCTATAACAAATATAAGAAAGACATAGACCAATATAAGGTAGTAAGTGGGAAATTAAAAAAACTCCTATCAGACAAGGAAAAGCTAAGTCCTAAAAAATGGAATGAAGAAAAAAATCTTTTAATGGCAAATCTTTAAGAAATAAATAAAGAAAAAGACAAGATAAAAGATGAATACCAGGAAATTAATCATATAAAATATTCAGTAGATTTTGTAAACAAAGAATTAGGTATAGACTTATCCATAGAAATAGATAAGTTAATAAAACAAGGTGAAAAACCAAGTGTAATAGCACAGATTAAAAAGTTCCAAGACCAAGTTAATAAAGACAATGAATACAGAGAAATGATGAAAAACAAGAAAATGGATCAAGAAAGATAAGACCTGGTAAAAATATCTTATCAAAGCTATAATATGACCAAGAAAATAAAGGCAGATCTAGGAGGTAATAGAGATGAATAAAAGGCAAGAGCTAATAGATGAACTCATAAAAGCAAATGAAGACGGAACATACAAAACATATAAAAGCACAGAAGAAATAAAAGCAATGAACAATGATGAAATACAGATTATATATTCCAACATGAAAAACTATCTATCAGACAAAAGAACACACATAAACTACTAAAGGTGGAAAGGCATTGTAAGCTATTTTAAAGTATAAAAGGTACAAATACCTAAGAAAGCTATATAAACATCAAAATAAGGCATTCCACCACTACCAACAACCAAATAAAAACAAGCAAAGGAGAGAAAAACATGATAAACGAAGAAATAAGTAAAGAAGCAGGTCAAGCAGCACAAACCATAATAACATACACAATAAAGGCAGCAAAAGCGAAAATGGAAGCAGAAAAAGAAGCGGCAAAAGAAGAAGCAACAGTATGATAAAATATTAAAAAAATGTAGTAAGAGGTGAGAAAATGATAAAGAAAATATTTAAAGGAATTTTAATTTTTTAGTATCCCTTATTATTCTTATAGGGATTGGAGATTTTTTATGGATTAATCTTCCGAAGTTAAATGCCAGAAAAAATATTTCTGATATAGAAGACTATGGCAAAGCTGTAAGCCAAATAAACTTAGATGACAATATACAAGTCGTTGGACTTGGGGAAGCGGCTCACGGGAATTCTGATTTTCAAGATTTAAAATTAGAAGTTTTAAAGACTTTAGTTGAAAAAAATAATTTAAAGAGCTTTGCTATTGAAGCTGATTTTGGCGAAGGAATGATAATCAACAATTACATTCACGGAAACAAGAGAGATGAAAATATTTCAAGAATTTTTTCTTTTAATATTTATCACACAAAGAATATGAGCGATCTTATAAATTATATGTTTGACTACAATCAAAAAGCCAGGGATGAGGACAAACTTTCTTTTTACGGCTTTGACATGCAAAATCCAGAAAAATCTATTGATTTAATATTAGATTTTTGTAAGGAAAATAATATATTACAAGAAAAAGACTTGAAAAAGGAGCTTTCTTTTATAAAAGATGAAAAAATTAAGATTTCACAGATAAAAGATAAGGAAGCTTTGTTGTTAGAGATAAAAGCTTATGCAGACGCCCTATCCTCTTCAGATGCAAAAATAGCTTCAATAGCTCTAACAAATATATTAAATAGCATAAAATATTACGAATTAGATTTTAATGACTATGTAAAAGTAAATAATGTTAGAGATGAGCTTATGGCTGAGAATGTTAAATGGATAAGTGATTTTGAAAAATCAAAGGGAAATAAGATGCTTTTAATTTCTGGACACAACGGTCACATTGCAAAAAGTGAAAAATTTTATGAGCCAATGGGGTCTCACTTAAAGAAAATTTTTGGAGAAAAATATTTTATTATTGGAACAGACTTTTATAAGGGAATTGTTAATATCAATGTGGCTGGTCCAGATAACAAGAGGTCAAACCATGTCTTTGTATCTGCTGATCCTTTAGCTTACAGTGCGAGAAAATTTAAAGGAAAATATTATTTAGATTTTACAAAAGTTAAAGATGGAGAAACTTTTGACCTTATAAATAAAGAAATCAACATGATAAGTCTGGGTGAAGAATATTCTCCTCTTATGAAATTCATGCCAAGGACTTATAGGGTAAAGGAAGTTCCAAAAGATTTATATGACGCAATGATCTTTGTTTATTATGCAAAGCCAATTGCTGTTAATGATTAATATTATTTATGAAAGAGATGGAAGATGTTAGAAGTTCAAAATATAAAAAAGATATGACCAGAGAAATCTAAGGGAGTAACGAAAAGTTACACTCTTAAATAACCATAATAAAAGACTTTCGAAAAGCGAATATCAAGAATTTCGATTATCGAAAATCTGTAAATATCAAGGTGGATAGGATATAAAATTGAATAAACATAAAATTTATGATAAAATTATACTGATAATAGTTATCAATAGGAGATAAAAATGTTAAAAAAATTTTTTGAAAATGTAAAAAATCCGAAAAATAATTTCGGCGGTCGCTTCATGGTGAAAGGAATGAATATTGGTCACGAAAAATTGGCGAAATGGGGCAGATCTTTTCTGAATATTAAAACCACGGATGTGGTTTTAGATCTAGGATGTGGCGGTGGACGTAATGTTCAATACTTCTTAACAAAGGCTAAAAAAATATATGGAATGGACTATTCTAAAACAAGTGTAGAAATCGCAAGTTCAGTAAATAGCAAAGCTATAAGAGATGGCAAGTGTAAAATTATTGAAGCAGACGTTGCTAAACTACCTTTTGAAGATGAATCCATAAATATAGTAACTGCCTTTGAAACCATTTATTTTTGGAAGAATATAGAAGTACCTTTTAGGGAAATCTATCGTGTTCTAGTTAAGGACGGTCAGTTTCTAATATGCAACGAAGGAGCATATAGAGAACATAAGAATATAAAAAAATGGGCGGATATGTTAGAATTTGAAGTGTATTCCCCCAAATATCTCACCGAAACATTGACTAAGATAGGATTTAAATGCGAATACCATCTAGACGAGAAAGAGCATATAGTATTTTTAGCTACAAAATTATAAAAAAATTTGAGAATAATGAAAAACAAATCTAAATCTAAGGATTTTTTATTAGTTCCACATTTAAGCAATCACATTTTCAGACACACCTTTACTACAAGGCTTAACGAAAAAAATATAAATACAAAAGCAATGCAGTCTATTCTAGGTCATTCTGATATTAGTACAACAATGGATATATATGTAGAAGTACC